>CAYROE010000076.1:0-6305 GCA_964425855.1 uncultured Desulfurococcales archaeon
TGAATTCTAGGACTTTGCTTAGGGATGGGAGAGCAGATAGAACCATGCTATTGGCTTCGACCTTGCTGGTACCATATACCAGTCCCAGCCTCATATCATAATTGTACTCGCTCTGGGTTGCATTAATGTTAAAAGCTGTAAGAGCCTTGACGAGACTTCTTGGATCACCTGTTACATTAGATATGTAGAAGACCTGGCTCGCATTATAGATTTCTACTACTGCTGTTCCTTCGCTTGTCGAACTGTATATTGATATAATCAGTGCCTTGTTGTCTCCCAGATAGTTCTCTCCATCAAATGACAGGCTTGTCTTCACGCCTATGATGGAGCCTATGAGGGCTCCTATCAATAATGCCAGGCCAATCGCCGCCAATAAGCCTCCGAAGAGTCTTCTTTTATCCATTATGGTTCAAACCTCCTCGACAATACTAGAATAAAGGCTAGAGCCGAGAGCAACGTGAGTGAGGGAACTAATAGATACTCCCAAAAGTACGGTCTAAGCGCTTCAATATTAGTCGTCAACGAATTGTATACTGTCATATAGAATGACATTGCTTGAGCAAGCCTAAAAAGTGTAGAGGTCACTGACGAAGACACGGATGAGAATATTAGTGCGATTATATTATATGAGAAGTAGAACAGTAGGCTCAATATACTGGTTGTCCCAGTACTCTTCGCAACGAGTGCTATGAGTACGAATACACTACCATAGAACAATGCTTGTACGAGGAAGGAAACACCCATAAGGATATAGTTGGATGGTTCTTGGACAACTAGAGGCTCTAGAACTATCCCTGCGGCTAGTAGTGGTATTGTTATTAGAAGGATGCTTGGCACAACCACTCTACTGATATATAGTACTATTGCAATGGAGAGTCTGGAGACTGGATAGGAGAGGTATATTTCCATAACCCTATTTGATATTAGCTGTGATATCCCTGATGCTCCTCGTAGCGCTAAGAACAGCGCTGTAGCTAGCAGTGTAGGCCTTAGAATACTCATTGCTAGGCTCTCAGTAGTTGAGAATAATTGGACATAGGCTAGTACAACACTTAGGAGCGTAATTACGAAAACCATGAAGTAGAGTAGTGGAGGCCTTATCGTATCTGATAGATCGAGAGATAATAATCCATAGATCCTTCTTAAACTCACTTCTAATCCCTCCTCAGCATTTCCTCTAGTGTAGCCTCCACTGTATCGATACTGTATATGTCTATTCCATGCCTACTGGCTAGTACTGCGAGAGCCTCCATTAGTCTAGGAATCTCTTCTCGTCCTGAGAGATATACTGTGAGACTGAATGGTGTATGTCTAGTTTTGAAGCCCTGATCTTCGAGAAGTGTTGAGAGCTTTACTGGATCACTGGCCCTTATAGTTGCGATCGATGCTATGTCCATGAGATTCGTTGGGGATCCTTGGAACAGTAATTTTCCGTTTCTGAGCACGATAATGTCCTCGGCTATTCTACTCACTTCTGCTAGGACATGACCTGTGAATAGCAGGGTTAGGTTCTCTTTCCTGTTCAGGCCCACTAGGAGATCGAGTATACGTACTCTCTCAATTGGATCAAGATTACTGGTTGGCTCGTCTGCGATGAGTATGTCGGGATGGCTTATTAGTGCATGAGCTATTGCGGCCCTTTGTTTCAACCCGGCACTTAGTTCTTTGAACCGTTTCCATTCATTACCGCTTAGGCCGGCAAGACTTATTGCTTCGTCTACTGTGTCCTTCGGATTCGTTGATCCGTATATCTTGGCTGCTGTTATGAGAACTTCAATGACGGGCATGCTACTTGGGAGCTCTGGTCTCTCTGGAATGTATCCAACGTGTTCCCTTGCTCTGGGATCCTTGAACGGGTCCCTTCCTCTTAGGAGGACTTTTCCTGTGTCTTTTCTTATTATTCCTAGTATTATTTTTATCATTGTAGTTTTTCCACTACCATTCGGCCCCAGGAGGCCTGTGATTTTCTTCTCTTTCACTGCGATTGATACGTCTGATAATGCTTTCTTGTTACCATATGTTTTTGTCACGTTCTCAAGTATTATTGGGGCCTGCAATGTTTTCGCCGTTATTGTATGATGGCCTTGTCATCTCTATAATAATGTGGTATCTATATGTTGGTATAGGAGGGGCTGGGAAATTATTGACTCTAGGGACCCGTATTGTTGAATGTTATACAGGGTCCTTCTCCTCGCTTTATTATTTCTAGTCCGAGGACAGGGTGGATCTCGCTCCAGTGTCCATGATCGGTATCGATTACTAGCGGGCCCAATACTCTAACTATGTCTCCTTGACATAGAGTCATATTGTACTCACCTAGTATCTTTTCATGATCTGCTTCCACGATTTCGACGTGGAGGAGACCTTTTCGGAGGATTATTGTTCCCAGGCTGGCCCACGTGTCATAGTTGGTATCTGCTACCTTCATATCGAAACATATGTCTCCGTCGTCGTAGAGGTGGGGAACAGTCCCGATAACTCCTTCCGCAACCATACAGTCGCCGACTATTCGTAGCCTCATGGGATCATAGGTGTTTTCAAACACGTTCTCTAGCACACCGCACTTATCGCCGCTTATACTCCATCTCTGTTCCGTATAGCTCGAGGGATCAATGGGATACGATAACACTTTCAGGTTGAGCAGGAGCCCTGCATAGCCGGCTATTATGCCTAGTACGATTACGAGCACTGAGGCTGCAGCAGCTGCCCTGGAGGCCTCCATCCTACCATGTCCATAATAGGTTAGTAGAATCGCTATTAGGCCAGCTAGCGATGCATAGGAGAAGTAGAACTTGCTTCCCACTATGAATAGTAACAGTCCTAGGGACGAGACTAATCCTAATAGTCTGTCTTCGCGATAAAGCTTATACACGGCTACAGCCAGTAACGCTGTTATCACGTCGAATACAGATAACGCTATGTGTATTCCGTCGTCTCCATAATATAATACTGCTATAGTAGTTGACAAAATAGAGTCAAGTACGGCGACAACTAGTCCTGCAGCATATTCTCCCGCTCTTTTCCTTGTATATGATCCCGATAGTGGTGCTAATGGACGAAGTAATATACTGGCTATGAGGACTATGAGGAACATCGTCTTGGCATACATTACAATAGGTACTGCGGCCAGGAATCCTATGAAGGATGCCGCTGCCGCGTATGCCGGACCTAGTAATAGTGCGGTGATCGTCAGTGCCGCTACTATACCTCCGTATCCTTGGAATAGGCTTGGCGCGTTTACTGTGAACATTGCTGCCAAGAAGACAAGTATAGCAGATATTAGGAATCTCTTAGGAATATTTTCTCTAATTGGAGAATCCATATAGTCAAAATTCAACTCTTTGAACACCATAATATCCTTATAAAGTGCGTTCACCAATTTATATTAAACTACTACGATTTGCTAGTTACAGTGATCAGAGTTTCCTCCATTTGCCTGCAAGTATGAATTCTCTTGCAGCCACCACTCCTGGTGACTCTATGGCGGATGCCACCCGCTCATAGAACCCTGGATACATTTTGCTTGCGAGCCTGAGCTCATGGAGGCTCATGGCGGGACATAGTATGCATCCAATTCTCACTAGTCCCTTGTCGTAGAGGGGGTTAATGGGGGCATTTCTCAGAATGAGGTAGGCTTGAACCTCCATTCTCGTCCAATATAGGATAGGGAGTAGGCGTTTGATACCTGGTATAGCCGGGTTTTCTCCTACTCGTTTATTGGTAGCTCGTGCGGTGCTCTCATATGCTCTGGCCCCGTCAATTATTATCTTGGCGTTCCTAGAATAATAGTATCTTCGTAGAGGCTCAAGCTTGAGTATTCTAGTGCACCATCTATTGTTCCTACTCATCAGGCCCCTTCGAGATATTTCAGCCACGGGATCGAAACTACCCGATACAATGTCGAGTCTTACCCCAAGCCTGTCAGCTAGTTTTCTTACAGTTTCATGCGACTCCGGAAACTCCATCTTCGTATCAGCATATACTAGGGTTACCTTGCTGGGGCCCAATGCCTCTACTGCTAGCAGCGCGGCTGCGGTGCTATCGGCTCCTCCACTGACTGCTACATAGACGTGCTGCTCACCTGCGTGTTGCCTTATGAATTCCCTGGCCTCCGAGACTAGTCTCTCTATATAAGGTCTGTTTACCCTCGCATAATCTTCTATCGTCGAGGAACTGAGTACCTTGAAGCCTGTAGGGGCCATATCGCGTACCTTGTATGAAGCTCCGGTCTTCGAAGCGAACCCTATGTATTTTCCGGTCTTGACCAGGCAGAGATCCTTATCCCCGCAGCCGGGGATATCTATCTTGGTTCCTTTTAGCCGGCGTCTTGTCTGTAACTCTACGGGCTCACCACCGAGACTATATATTAGCGAGGCGAGGGCACCCGTAGGATAAATCCTCCAATACGATGTCTCCGGATCAACTTCTGCTGATAATAGTTTCAGACCATGACCCCATACCTCTATAGCAAACTCGCCTAGGGGTGCAGGAATCCTATGAGCTATTGTTACGGGAGAGAATATTTTTTGCCAAAGATCCTTGTCTATGCCCGTCGCTACCACTAATGTTTCTATGGGCTCATGTTTTTCACCACTGCTCATTATCCATACATCTCTGGTTGGAGTTAGAAGAGTCCTCCCAGTATCGAATACTGGGACGTTGTCCCTATAATTCCAACCTATCCTTTTCCTCGGTATTTTGACGATTTTGTCCTTGTTTCTCACGTTACTTGATTTCTGCTTCATGTCTTCTTCCTCGCGTAGACCATGGCTTTCAGGCGAGTTTCATAATCTTGTATTTTCCGTATCCTATGAGAACCCGGATATAGCCTCTAAGCTCCCGGTCTAGTTCTGGGTCTCCCGTGTCTACTCTTAGCTTCTTTAGGTGTTTAAGCTTGGATGGTGCTGATACTACTAGTATGTTTTCCCTCCCTACTTCTTTGATTATCCTAGGAGATATCTGCTGATTACCTCTCCCGAAAACGAATCCTTGCCCGCCGATTGGCGAGACTATAATCATCTTTTTGTTCGACTTGTATCTATGTAGTATCTCGATTAGTTTTTCCTCGTTAACGTCTTTTGCAATAATTTTCTTGTTATGTACTACGTCCACGCCTAGGAGGGTCTTTTCTACGCCTAGAACTGATGCCATTCTGGCTGTGGTGGAACCTGGCCCCATGATGTAAAGAGTGCAGTCCCTATAGATCTCTTCCTTAAAGTATTCTGCTATCTCAGCTATCTCAGACTGGACGCTTGAGACATAAACAGTTTTCCCGGAGACAACTATGTCTCCATGTACCGGGACTGTCAGATACCCGTAGGTCTTCACCTGCAGCTGGTTTCTCCGGAACATTTCTTCATCGATGTCAAGTACTGGTCTCTCCTCGAAAACCACCTGGTCATTGATAAATGCCTTGACCAGTTCCGCGGCGGCCTCCGGGGACTCGGCGAAGACCCCGCTATAGACTTTGACTCCACCCGGCACTCCTATGACAGGCACCTTACCGTTAACAACATCGTATACTAGCCTGGCTGTTCCGTCTCCTCCGAGAAAAACTAGGAGATCCACACTTGTCTCTAGACATTGTCTTAGACAAGCCCGTGTATCGTCAGGAGTGGTCGGCCATCTACATGAAGAACAATCTAGTACTGTTGATTCCGTATCTATACCTAGTTTTCGTTTCACGTTTTCAAATATCGTCTGCCCCATAAAGCAGGGGGCAACCAATAAATCTACACGTTCAATCTTTAGGGCGAGGAGCTTTTCTAGGAATCTCTCAGCTCTTTGATAGGCTGGTAGACTCCTGGGATCTTTGTCTTTTAGCTTGAGTGGTAATGGCCAGTCTGTTCCTTTCCATCCAAGTCGTCCTCCTGCACCTGCGAATGGATTTGCAATGAAGCATATCTTCTTCAATAAAACTCACCGTTGTTGAACCTGGTACGCCAGGTTATTTCTATACATTGAACCCTTATCCTGTGTCGATTTGAATTGTCTTACTCTTGGAGACCTGTTATGCAGTGTCTTGCTATGAACATGAGGATATCCCACATACTTATAACGCCCTTCGGCTTCCCCGAGGAATCAACTATAGCCACGTGCCTGACACCGGACTCGCTCATCCTGTCCAGTATCTCCTTTAGATTGTCCTCGTCTTTTGCAGTGATCACGCTCTCACTCATATACAATGCTACCTTAGGATTCTTCACCGCTACACCCGACGCTAACAGATATATGAGATCCCTGCGTGTAAGGATACCTATCAGTCTCCCCTCATCATCTACAACCAAGACACTACCGACATTACT
>CAYROE010000077.1:0-6298 GCA_964425855.1 uncultured Desulfurococcales archaeon
CATATATAGAAATATTATATAGTCACTCTAAGCTACCTTTTAAACTCACAAATAGAGTAATAACCGAATAGGATCTCGGAAATGCGTTGCAGTATACTTTGCAGACTGCTTCCTGTGATCAAACAAACTTCTTATGCGATAATGGGTAATGACCCTGCGCATGGATGGCCTCATATTGAACGATTAGAGTCGCTGATAGTTGAGTTAATAGAAAAGGAAGGAGTAGACAAAATGGTTAATAGGTGTCTGCTCTATACTGGTCTCTATCTCCATGATGCAGGTCGAAACATGCCTGGTGATGAGAATCACGCGCTTAAATCCGCTAGCTACGCGAGGTCTCTTCTCGAGACTCTGGGCGTTCCCGAGTCTTGTATCGAGGACGTGGTTCACGTTATAAAGGCGCATAGCTTCAGCCTCGGCATTCGTGCAGAGACTCTAGAGGCTATGATACTCAGTGATGCCGACAAGTTGGACGCATTGGGAGCAGTTGGCATCGCTAGGGTTTTCCATACAGGTTGTACTATGAAAAGAGGCTTTGAAGAAAGCATAAAGCACTTCTATGAGAAAATCATTCATCTCCCCAAGTTACTTTACTTGTCATCTGCGAGGGAAATAGCGAGGGAGAGAATCGAGATAATAGAAGCTTTCCTCGATGAATGGAAGAGAGAGCTAGGCCCATACTAGATCATCCATATACGCAGTTATTTTCTCGAATGCACCGCTGAGCTCCAACACGCTCTTTTTCATGAGCGCCTTGATATCGCTCCATGATAAGCCTCTCGACTTCAAGTAGAAGATCTTCTCCTTATCAATGCTAGTGACGGAGGCGCTATGCGACGCTTCTCTTACGTTTCCAGTAAATATCTCGAGCATTGGAATGGAGTATCCTTTGGCAGTATTATCTAGTGTGATGGTATGTACTTCGACCTTGGTCGAGCTGTTCTTAGCAGTTTCATATACTCGTGCAGTTCCTCTCATTGCGAGCTGTGATCCAGAGAATACAAGTCCCCTGCTCTCCACGAGACTTTCTGTTTCTGGAGCAATATGGAGTACGTCGAGAATGATATCGCCTTTCCCCGCATTTTCTGCGACATAACCTATTCTCGCATCTACTTTGGCTTTTTCTTCCGCTAGAATTATATCTGTCCTTGACCTGGTCATTTTTCCGGCTTGCCCGGAGTACCTTAATGCTAGTTCTGCATTTCTTGATAATTCTGCTAAGGTATAACTATAGACTGGTTGTTCTCTGTGTATTGATAGCTCGTAAAGGTTAAGTTTTGAATTCTCGGCAATGTGGACCTCCTTATAGATTGTCTTTATGCCGTCCTCTATGCCAGTATCGATTATATAGAGGTCTGATTCTCCGTTTTCCACTCTAATCCTGAGATTGTACCCTGTGTATCCGTTTCCCCCGGGTATTAGAACGAGGTATTTCCCTTCCTGTAGCACGATTTCGATGGATTCTCCTTTTGTCCGTTTCTGGTGTATATAAAAGAGTGCTTCTGAGTTGTATCTTCTTCCTTTAGGCTCATTTATGAATGACTCCGTGATACAGGTCTTTTGACCTTTAAGAACTGTTTTCCGTGCCGTGTCTATTATACAGTCTAGATCAGCTGTGTCCTTGATCTTAATTAAATCATATATGGTTGCTACTGGCGTATCTAGTTTTCTCTCGAACTGTTTCCAGTCTGTGTAGTACTTTACTGTTGGAGAGTCCTTTATGGCTTGGTAGAGCATTACTCCTCCCGCGTCTCCGTTAGTCTTCATTGCTTCCTCACCCTACTCCGCCTATTTCTTTGAATTCTAGCTGGACAACTCTGCGCAATACGTTGACCATCTCGAATGGAAGGTCTACTAGAACCTGTTCCAGGTAGCCTAGGACTATGAGGCTCTTCGCCTCGTTTTCGCTGAATCCTCTGCTTGTTAAGTAGAATAGTTGTTCTTCGCTTAGTCTACCGGTAGTGGCCTCATGGGTGATACTTGCCGTGGGCTCCTCTAACTGGTTGTGTGGATATGTGTGGGCCGCGCTCTTTTCGTCTAGTATGAGGCTATCGCATTCAACGTGGGCCGCGCTTTCTATGGCTCCTTTGTTTATTTTGACTAGGCCCCTATAGATGTTTACACCTCCGTCTACGCTTATGCTCTTGTTGACTATCTTGCTCTTGGTGTGTGGAGCTGCGTGTATCATCTTGCTACCTGTATCTTTGAGTACTGGTCCTTTGCTTACTGAGACTACGTAGCTGTTGCTTGTGCTGTTCTTTCCTTTCAGTATTGTCGAGGGATATGTTACGGTTATCTTGCTACCTATACTTCCTTCGAACCAGTCTACTCGTGCACCTGACTCGGCTATAGCCCTCTTATTGTTGTAGTTTACTACGTTTCTGCTCCAGTTCTGTAGTGTCGTGAATCTTACTGTACTGTTCTTGTGGGCATATATTTCTACCATTCCGTCGTGGAAGCTGTAGCCTACGAATCTCGGTGCACTACATCCTTCTATAAAGTTGATGAAGCTTCCTTCGTCCGCGATCAATAACGTGTGCTCGAATTGACCTTCCATAGCGTTTCCTATAAGGAAGAATCCTTCGATTGGTTCGAGCAGTTTAACGTTTTTGGGGACATAGAGAAATACTCCTCCGCTCCATAGAGCTCCGTGTAACGCCGCGAACTTGTGATCACTGGGAGGGAATACTCTCATAAAGTATTCCTTTACGATGGGCAAGTCTTTTTGGACTGCTTCGTCCATTGACATGAGAATTATTCCTTTTTCTTTAAGTATCTTTTTTGCGTGGCTATAGACGTTCTCGGAGTCGACGACTGTTTGCAGCCCGGCTAGCATTTTTGCTTCTTCTTCTGGTAGACCTAGCTTCTCGTAGAAGTCTCTGATTTCTTTGGGGAGATCTTCCCATCTTTCGACTTTTGGGATATCTGGTTTCACGTAGAGAGATAGTGCCTCTAGGTCTATTTCCTCTATCCCTGGAAGCCATTTGGGCATTGGCAGTTTATTGAACCATTCTAAGCTCCTTAGTCTCAGTCTCCTCATCCAGTCTGGCTCCTTCTTTATTCGGCTTATCTCTTCTATGAGGCTACGGCTGATTTTTCCTTTTAGCTCAGTTTCTACTCGGTAGGGCGAAGCCGCGATTATGTCTCTGTTCATGTCGAGTTCTTTGAATAGTTTGTCGCTAATTTTTACTGCTCCACTCATAGCATTTCACCTCAGCGGTGATAGTTCCTATTTGTTGAGAGAAGCTATTAGGCCCTCGTAGCCCTGGCTATCTATTATCTCTGCAAGGGACTCATCCCCGGAAGCTACTATTCTACCCTGGTATATCACACTGATTTTGTCTGGTTTAACATATTTTAGGAGTCTTGTATAATGCGTTATGAGTAGTATTCCTTTACCCTGGTCTCTTAGCTCCCTTATTATTTCAGCTATCCTTTTTACTCCGTCAATGTCCAGACCGCTGTCTGGCTCGTCTAGGATCACTATTTTAGGGTCTACGAGTAATGCCTGTGCCATTTCGCTTCTTTTCTTTTCTCCTCCGCTGAATCCCTTGTTTACCTCTCGTCCTAGGACCTCACGGGGCAAACCGACTTTCTCTACGACTTCATATATTTTTTTGAGGTTTTTCGGCGAGGATAGTTTGAATAAGTCTATTTCGCCTAGTCGCTTATTGATGAGTGCTATGAGGAAGCTGCTGAATCTTAGTCCTGGAACAGCGGGTGGTTCTTGTAATCCAATGAATATGCCTTTCAGGGCTCGCTCCTCTGTTGGTAGTTTCGTTATGTCTTCTCCGTCTAGGTATATTTTTCCATCTATTATCTCGTATCCTTCTCTGCCCATTATGGCGTATGCAAGCGTGGATTTTCCGCTTCCATTTGGGCCCATCAATGCATGTATTGTCCCTGGTTCTATATCTAGGCTTACATTCTTTATTATTTCTCGGTTTTCGACTTTTACTTTCAAGTTCTCGATGCCTAGTCCCTTCAACACGCTGCACCCGCTTTAACACTGTTAAACAGGTTTTTTATAGCCATCCTATTTACACTGGCCGCTACTTGCCAATAATAATTACACAACTATAATTACAACTTAGGAAAACATTATCCTTCGCAGAGTGTATACCTTGAAAGACATATTCCTTTAGAAAGCCGACGTAATACACTAGTAGAACTTGTACCCCGTAGGAGGAACTTTGCAGTCTCCATTCTCTATGACCTTAACTCTTGGACAAGATGCCTGGCTCTCAGGTATTTTTCCTTCAGTGATTATAACCGACCATGCCTCCAGCAAATCTTTATCGCTAACCACTCTATAACGCTCATCAACGTTTACTGTGCTGATACCAACAGGATTATTTACGTGTTGCCTGGCTATAGGCAAGAGACCTCTTGATGATTTAAAGAACAATATTGCGCCCCCATAAAGTATCGTGAACAGAATTACTCTTATTCCGTCATCATACTCGTCTGGGCTTCTCTCTCCATTTAGTATCTTGTAGATTATTACTTCTATTTCTTTAAGTTCATCGTGCATGCATCCTTTAATCTTAGATCTGCATTCTACTGGAAATGCTATTTTGTAGTGCTCAGATTCCAGATATATGATTACCGGATCTAGCTCGAGTTTCATTTCTTCACCCTTTTACCACGGCTAGATGTATCCCATATTCTCGTAATCACTTCTCTTCTGTACTTGTTTGAACGGACCAAATCTGCTTGAGAGGCCTATTACCAGCATGGAGAACATGTTTACTAGCTTCCTTATAGAGTCGAGGAACGCCTGCCTCTCCAAGGACTCATGGTATACCAGCTTAGTGAATACAAAGCTCTCTGGCTCCAGGTATGATGGTTGGGCTAAGATAAGGCATTCTGGACAAATGCTCTGGAGATCTGATAGCAAATTGTAAATGATCTCTGCTCTTTCCTGGACTTTCAGGTCTTTTAGCCCACGTTTATGATGATCACTTATCATTACTCCGAGTGTTATAACTATTCGATCTTTCTTTGTTTTGGGTTGCTGAATTATTATGTTGGCTCTCAAAGGAACCTTACTGGTAGCTCTTATTATCCAATCGATAGGCGCGTTGGGAGGTGGCGCATCTATCTTTACTTCGTAGTCTTCATCGGCTAGCCATCCGAGGATTTTATCTCTAAGCTCCAACTGTTCTTTCACCACTCTCACTATATGCCTAGAGCATCTATACTAATAATATCGATTACTCTCTATTCGACACATTCTATAAGTAATGTACTGTAGCAATATTATCTCGCATATCGACAATATTACTCCATGGGTGTGTGCCTTATGAGTCAAGCTAGACCAGTTCCTCTAAAGAGCATACACGAGGAGCTACGCGCTT
The DNA here is from genome assembly GCA_964425855.1 of uncultured Desulfurococcales archaeon. Lineage (GTDB taxonomy): Archaea > Thermoproteota > Thermoprotei_A > Sulfolobales > Acidilobaceae > S143-63. The sequence continues at coordinate 5,361 of CAYROE010000077.1, forward strand.
CCTTTGGGGAATTTGCAGGCTGGGAAGTCCCAATGATGTACACTAGTACTATAGAAGAGCACCTAGCAGTGAGAAACGACGCCGGCGTGTTCGATATCTCTCACATGGGCAGAGTAGTCGTTAGAGGTTCCGACGCCCTAGAACTACTCGAACGCCTCTACACGAAGAAAATCTCTAAGACCAAGCCAATGACTATGAGCGGGCCCACACTTGCACTGAACGAATATGCTCGTGTAAAAGACGATGAAATGTTCTACAGAGTATCCGATGAAGAGTGGCTGTTCGTGCCAAACGCGGCTGTCACAAAGTCTATGATCATTTATCTCAGGTCAAAAGCGAAGGAGTACGGTCTTAGAGTCGAAGTCGACGATTTAACCGATAAATATGCTATGCTTGCTTTACAGGGCCCTAAAGCTGTAGAGTATCTATCTAGAATCGCTGGTAGTGAAGTAGTCGATCTTAAGCCTCTCAGATTTGTCTTAGGCGCGAGCATTGCCGGCGTAGACACATTTCTAGTTAGCAGGAGTGGATGGACCGGTGAGGACGGATTTGAGATCTGGGCGGAACCTTCAAAGGCCGGAAAAATACTGAGAGAGCTAATAGGCTTAGGCGTTAAACCTGTCGGCATTGCCGCAAGAGACACTCTTAGGATAGAGATGGGGTTCGTCCTGGGAGGCCATGAGTACGGAGAAGATCCTTTGAAGTATCCATGTGCATTGAGTCTAAGATATGGCTTGGGCGCTATAGATTGGGATAAGACAGGATTCGTGGGGGAGCCTGCTCTAAGGGCATGTAGGAAGGAAGGAGTACGATGGATTAGGATTGGATTCGTAATGAAGAAGAAACACGCTAGATTCATACCTAGAGAGGGCTATAGGATCACTGTTGAGGGAATAGACGTAGGATGGGTTACAAGCGGAACTTACAGCCCCATCCGC
>CAYROE010000078.1:0-6186 GCA_964425855.1 uncultured Desulfurococcales archaeon
TATTTTGGTCTGAGTCCGTGTAGTATTACTTCCCATGCCTTCCAGGCATCCGTATGTTCACCACAAGTATAGACATCAACAGTAGTGTAACCGTATTCGAGCCATGTATGGATAGCGATGTGGCTCTCCAACACTATGGCAATAATACTTACTCCGCCCTTCTTGCCTGGAACGATCCAGGTACGTAGATCTAGGAGGGTGGCCCCTGCTGCCTTCACTGCTTCTAATACTAGGTTCTTTAGGTATTCTTCATCGCTGGCCAGCTCCTCTGGTACCCCGTATAGGCTTCCATATACGTGTTTTCCTACTATTATGTCTGGGGCCACCCTTCCATCACCTTATTGGATAGCGCCTTGTCTAGGCGTTTTTGGTGGATTTCATTCCGTTCAATAATGTTTCGGAGTTTAAAAGTGTAATTCAGAACAAATAAATAGAATCCTAGTAGTAAACTATGGTTAATAATTTCATTGGGTAGAGAATCCCTTATGTCTTCTCGTGCTAGGGGTGCTCTTTATGGTGTTTATCCCAGTGGCTTGCTCCTCTAAGTGCCTCAACTATGTGGTGTGCTATTTCTTTTAGGATTTCTAGCATTACTTTTACTGCGCTGGGTGAGCCTGGTGTGACAACTATTAGGGATTCCCCCAGGGTATAGCCTGATACCCTTGATATATATGCTCTTAGCCCTATGCTTTCCCTGCTCCTATAGCGGTGTTCTTCTCCGAGGCCCTCAAGCTTCTTTTCGGCCACTAGTTCAACTGCCTCGATTGACTTGTCTCTTGGTCCTGGCCCCGTGCCTCCTGTGACAAGTACTACGTCTGCATAGGTTACAGCTGTCTTAACAGTGTCTACTATCTCGTTGAGCTTGTTTCCTACAACTTTATAGTATACTAGTACGCCGTTATTGTTTTCTAGCCATTCCTCGAGCAATGGTCTTATCTTGTCCTTCTTAATTCCCTTCTTAACCCTGTCACTGGTAACTACTAGCGCGTATCTGATATGTGACTTCATTTTCTGATCCCCAGGCGTTGGGTCTCTAGTTTTAGGGGAGGTCGTCGGCGAAGAACCACTACCTCAATCCCCTGGTATACCCCAGGGGTGTTCGGTGTGGGTAGGGGCCTCGTCATAGACCTCCCCCTACACTATAGAATATAGAAGTTGCTAGAAGGCCATATAGTTTAGTCCCCATGTAGGCTGTTGGAAAACTGTAAATCTTATGTGGTTCTACCGGTGAGTAGTATTACTGCTAGAATGCTGTAGAGTCCTGCCGTTATGGGATCCGTGTCTATTTTCAGGATCTTCTTTTGTCCTCCTCTTATTCGATACTGCATTATAATGTCCTTATAGGTGAGCTCCTCCACTCCTGAAAGGATTACTAGTCCCTTGGCCTTTCCTGGTACAAGGATGTCAAGTGGAAGCGGATATTTGCCTGTTAGCGCATAATAATAGTATCCTCCTGGCTCAGTTGCAGGGGTATAATATAATGTCTCAGAGTCCTCTACTAGCTTAGTCTTTTCAGCAATTATTTTATCGCGCATCCATTCTAGCGCTGAGTCTAGATGGTCTAGTTCTCCTTGGAAACGATCCTGCCTAGAACCCATGAGGCTGGGCGTGCTTAAAAGCGCGTATAGCGCCATGGTTAGTAGTGGATCCTTGTCGGGTACCTCTATTATATCTGCATTTTGCTGCTGTACTCTTTCCTCAACCGCTGGATGGAGTCGTGGAGTAATTATTGTTATCTCGGTTCCTAGTAATCCAGCTGATTCTGCCAGTCCAACTATTCTCAGGCTTCTGGGCTCGTCGTTAAAGACTATTACTTTGCCTGTTTCCCTGTATGGGAGTAAATGGTACATGGCCTCTGTGGGTGTTGAGAGAAAAACTTGTTTCCCTGAATGAAGTATGCCCATGTATAGTATACGGGCGGCTGCTCTTGCACGAGTAGTCGAGACGATTATCGTCTCGTCTCCTATCGGTACCCTGGGCAGGGCCTTGGCCCTCTCCAGTGCTTTCCTATATGATTCTTCTAGTTCTTTATACGAGTGCATGGTCGAGCGCCCGGCAACAGCTGCACTTCTTCTCTTCTGGCTCTCCTGCTAGTTTTGGTATCAGCTGGTATAGTATTTTTCGTGCCCTCTCAGTATTTTGTTTCATTATTCTCTCAACTTCGGCTGCCGTTACTGGATGTTCAGCCCATACGTCGTAGTCCGTTATCATTGCTAGTGTCGCGTAGCATAATTCTGCCTCGCATGCTAAGTTGATCTCCGGGACAAGCGTCATTCCTATGATATCTGCTTTGAATACCTCTTTCCATACTCTGCTCTCAGCCCGTGTGCTGAACCTTGGACCCTCAATACACACGTATGTGCCCTTTGGATGAACCGGATATCCTAGAGTCTTCACCGTGTCTAGTAGTTTTTCTCTAAGATCGTCGCAGAAGGGATCAGCCATGCTTACGTGTGCTGTTACTGGGCCGTCGAAGAACGTGTATTCTCGTCTCTTCGTCATGTCTATGAACTGGTCGGGTACAACGAAATCTCCAGGCTTATAGTCTTCGCGTAGGCTACCGACAGCCGATACACTTATGATGTATTTTACTCCCAGGGCCTTGAGAGCCCATATGTTTGCACGATAGTTTATCATGTGTGGAGGAATCCTGTGGCCTCTTCCATGACGTGGGAGAAACGCTACTCGGACACCCTGGATTTTTCCAACTGTAATGAAGTCGCTTGGCTCTCCATAGGGAGTATAAACCCTTACCTCCACGGGGTCCTCAACTATTCCTGGATCATATAGTCCAGAACCACCAATAATACCTACGTGAGCCTTGACATCTCCAGGCCTAGTTATTCCAAATATCTTCATGGCAAGAACACCTATAACCCGATCATGGCCCTCCTTATTGAGGGACACTTTATTTTTTCGGTTAAAACTAGGCATATCCACGCGGATAAAAACATTCAATAGTGTCTATGGCTCTAGTTGATTACCATGAAGAAATACTCTAAGCCAATACTCCATTGCTAGGTATTACACGAGGCCGAAAATACGATGGATAAAATGGTGCATAGTCATGCCATACACAACGTATAAACAGGTTATCGTGGTACGCAGAGATCTCCGACTAGGAAAGGGAAAACTCGCTGCACAAGTAGCTCACGCTAGTTGCGAGGCCGTTTTCAACATACTTGAAAGAGGGAACGCTGTCTGGAGAGAATGGCTTGACTCATGGAAGAGATCGGGTCAGGAGAAAGTCGTGCTAAGAGTTGACGCCTTGAAAGAACTACTCGAACTCTACAATAAGGCAAAGGTCACTGGACTACCAACATCGCTCATCAGGGACGCAGGACACACCCAGGTTCCCCCAGGCACAATCACAGCCATGGCAATAGGCCCGGCGCCAGAGCATGAAATAGACAAGATAACAGGACACCTCAAACTACTCTAACCCTCATACATGCTCCTATCAGGAGGTAACCCAGTAATGCACCTCTCCAGACATCAAATCAACCGCGCACTAGAGTGTCTATGGGGTATAACAGACCACGACAGACTACCTTCAAGGCCGAGAGCACATATTCTGCGACCAGATGGATTCATTGTGGTCGAGCCCAGACCACTCGATATAAAAGGAAACCACACACTGTACCTCGTTAAAAAGAGAAACATGACGACTCTGCAGGCCGCGGATCAACTCAAAAACCTGCTTGGGGCAAGAAAAGTAACTTTTTCGGGGCTAAAAGACAAAGAAGCGATCGCATATCAATACATATACGTACAGGATCCACAGCAAACTCCTCGAAAACTCCAAGGAAAAGACGACTATTTGGAAGCCTGGCTGGTTAAAACCAATGTGTCTGAGCCATGGAAAGGATCACACTACTACAATATATTCAGGATACTCCTAGTATTAAATGAAACAAGTATAGTACCTGGCTTAACCCAGAAGAACGCCGTTACATATTTCCCTAATTACTTTGGACCTCAACGATTCGGCACTTGTAAGCCTGATAGTCATGTATCGGGATACCTTATACTCAGGGGAGAACATGATTACACTTATAGGATCGAGTATCCTGAAAGAATAGGGCCTGGAAGAATACCGGGTAGAATTGTAAAGCTCCTGGTACAAGCCTATCAATCATATCTGTGGAACAGGGCACTATCAGTTCTCGTTAAGAGATACAGTATAGATTTTATTGTGGAAAACAAGGATGATATAGGAGACAGGCTCGTTAGACTCTATTGTCCACAGAGCAAGATCCGCATTCCTGCAGGAACTCTTCCCTCCGGAAACTTTTCTCCCCGGGAGAGTGTATGGAGCCAAATACTTGGCAAGGTAGTGGACCAGGAAAAAGCTTGGGATCTGCTAAATGAGATGAAGAAATACGGTGTTCGTGGAGGCATAAGGCCTATTTTGTCGAGGCCCTGTCGTTCAATGTTTAAGTATGATAGTGATAATTATAGTGTAGTTACTGTATTTAGTCTGCCCCGAGGCTCTTATGCAACGATATATTTGAGGGAATTTTTTGATCTCGACTGGTCGAGCCAGTGTAGGGAGATCCGTTTAGGTCCTTGGAGATTAGCCACTATAGAATAATAATGAGCTGGCTAAATAATACTGGTTGTTGATTTGTGCCAATACCAACAAGGTGATATCGCTTAGTGGCACAGGAGACTCAATATATATGTAGAGCGTTAACTCATCCGCGGGATTCATAAGGAAACTCCATAAGGGCAATATGACTGTTCCGGGATCAACGCCGGTTTTCTCGCTTACCAGCTCCGAGTATTTGTAGCCCGTCGCCAGCTCTAGGATTACGTTATCGCCTGCAACGATCAATGGCTTGTAGTCGTTTGCTTTAATTGTCGTATTCGAGTATATTGTCTGACACGGCACTATATTCTCCGAGGCCACGACTAAGCTACCTGCAGTTGACCCTACTAGCTCCACTACCCCGTCTGTATCTATGTCGTCGGCTATGAAGACATAGACGTCTCTCACCGGGGGATTAATGGTGTAGTCCACTGGAACCCGGTAAACATTATCAGAGAGGTTGAGGAGGGTTCCACCAGGTGTTCCTGGAACAACACTGATGTATGGACGCATAATATCTCCGCCCATATTAGATAATGTTACCATCGTACAGTAGAGATATGACCCACCAGTAACATTCTCCGCCGAATAAATCACCTGGCTCCTAATACCCGTAGTATACGAAGCCACGGCATCAGCAATTATCTGCTCTTCCTGGCGCGCAGAGAATATACCGGTAAAATATGCGTAGAGCATAAGTGCAAGTACAAGAGTAGCACTGACAAGTATCATTAACGTAATAGCCTCTCCCTGAGCCCTCCTCACTAACTGGTTATCCCTCGCCAATGCTCTCCACACACAGACATCCAACCACTCAGGCCACACCATACACTGGAAAATATTAAACGATAATATCCATGAATTAATCACTTCATCGTTTTACCAAGGTGTGCTTCCAAGATAAATATATTATATCTAAGAGCAACTCCAATATAACGAAGAAATCCACAATAGCCCTTAATATGGTGACTACAATTTGCCAACCATACTAGCTAAGTCCAAGTACAAGAAACGGATAAAATTGAGGAGAAAAGGCCAAAGCGAGATAATAGGAGGACTTATAGTATTAACCCTCCTATTCGCATTCGCCGTACCCTTAATGATTAACATATATTATTCCACTATCCAGACAAGCGAACAAGCACAGCAAGCATTCCAGCAACTCCGGACACAATACAATGAAAAGATAACTGTTACTCCCCTAGATCCCAATAACGAAGACTTTATAAGAGCAGGATGGATTCCGGGAGTATTCATAAACAATACTGGAACAACACAAGTCACCCTTGTAAAACTCTATCTCTTGGATACTAAATCAAACAACATCTATACTATTCTTGATCTCAGATATGCCCGGCCGAATCCGATAACGCCATTAATCAAAGACATGCTCGTAAACGTCACTCTTCCAGGTACAGGCCAGCCACCGCCGCCATCGGGACAACCAATAACCCTTATGCCAGGTGAGAGCCTTCTTATAGCATTTAATGAATCCTTACTACCCTTCGCTAGTAACCTCGTTGTGCTCGTAGAATCCTCGACTGGAGTCATTCATCCCATCATTGGTCAAGGCGGAGCCGAGCAACTCTATCCAG
>CAYROE010000079.1:0-6165 GCA_964425855.1 uncultured Desulfurococcales archaeon
CCCCGGAGTACTTTTGATACTTTTGTTTCATCTATCATCTTTTCAGCCTCACACCTGTTTAATGGTGCTACTCTAATCGATACATCGTTGTAAACCTCAACAAGCGTTCCTCCGGCCCCGAAAAGGATGACTGGACCGAATACAGGATCTTTCTTTCCCCCGACGAACACCTCAATGCCTCCTTCTACATGTTCCTGAAATAATACTCCCTGAAATCCATACTCTACGCCTAGATTTTTCAATTTGTTATAAGATTCGACCGCTTCCTCAACACTTTCTATGCCTAGTACCACTCCTCCAATATCGCTTTTATGTACGAGATTCTTTGCAACAAGTTTCGCCACTAGAGGCTTAGAAAGCCTATTATAGCACTCTCTAACTTTGCTAACCGACTCCACGAAACAATATCTAGGAGTCTTAATTCCTACTTCTTCAGCCAGGCGGAGGGCTTCGACTTCAGATACTTTTTGTTTTGTACAGGATTTTGTGTTATCGTGTTCGATTAGGGATAGCTTATCCATGCATATTCTTTGACCAGCTATGGTTAAGGCTCTCGCTGCATGTACCGCCCGTTCTGGTAAATTATAGCTTGGTATATTGTTTTCATCTAGATATCTGAGCAGTTGGTCTCCTTCAGGGCTTGCACCAGTCACTACAATTACTGGTTTACCAGTCTTCTTAGAGAAGTCTATGATAACATTACCGACATTATTAGTTATAGTCGGAGGCTGTATATAGGCTATAACAATATATATATCGAATTCGTCGTTGTCAGCAAGGACCTCTAATGCCTTCATATAGTCTTCCTCTGAGGCGTCTCCGGTTAAATCAATTGGATTCGTTTTAGCTACTCGTCTCGGAAATACTGACTCTAGTCTCTTTACCAGTGCCTTGGAAAGTCTGGGAACCCTTAAACCGTTTGCCTCAAGCAGATCTGTGGTTATAACTCCTGGGCCACCCGCATGTGTTAATACCAAGGTCTTACTTCCTCGAGCCGGAGTACTCTTTGAAAGAGCTTTTGCCGCGTCAAGGAATTCTAGTGGTGTAGCTACTTCTACTATTCCTGCTTGTCTAAATGCTGAACTCAGAACTCTGTAGTCGCCTGCGAGAGCGGCTGTATGGCTTGATGCGGCTCTTTTACCGCTCTCAGATTTTCCTCCTTTTAATGCAACTATTTTCTTTCCGTACTTTAGTTTTGCTTCAAGTGCTATGTTTATTAATTCTCTGCCTCTTCCTGGCTTAACATCTTCTAGATACATCATGATCGTATCGACATTTGGTTGATGCGCGAGATACGCCAATAGATCGACTTCATCGACGTCGGCTTTGTTTCCAAAATTTACTGCTTTTATGATTCCCACTCCCTCTGTAGCTATGTAGTCCATGAAGGTTGTTAGAAAAGCCCCGCTCTGGCTTATAACAGCGATATTTCCTTTAGGAGGTCTTCTCATCCTATTATGTGGGATGAAGAAGGTGTCGACTCCTGTATCCGCATCGTAGACTCCTATACAGTTAGGACCAATTAGCCTCATATCGTATTTTCTCACAATCTTTACGAGATCCTCCTCTAATTCTTTTCCTTCCTCGCCTGCCTCAGAGAATCCTCCTGCAACTACAATAATCCCCTTAGCACCTTTCTTACCTGCTTCTTCTGCAATGGGCGGGACTAGCTCGGCCTTGACCGTTATTACTACAAGATCCGGGGCTTCAGACAAGTCTAGAAGAGAACTATAAGCGTCGAGTCCCAGTATTTCCTTGTACTTAGGATTTATCGGATATATTTTACCGCTATAACTATTGATAAGGTTCCATGTTATTGCGTATCCTATTGATCCTTTTCTATTAGAGGCTCCTACGACCGCGATACTTTTTGGTTTAAAGAAGACCTCTACTCCTTTTCCTGGCAAGGGTCTACTAGTCTTTCTCATATCTGAGTTACCCATGTTATTAAATATAATCGCTAAGATCTTATACTTAGTAGCAAAATCGTTATTGACCCATTACCGTATCCTATAGTGATCTGGTGTCAGGAGTGGGAAGATTAGTGAACACTCGAGAGTTAAGGGATCTGCCTGAAGGAGAAGAGGTAGTAGTTCGAGGATGGGTCTATAGATGGAGAGACCTGGGTAAGCGAGTCTTCATCGTAATACGAGATGCTTATGGCATTGTTCAAGTTGTGGCGAGCAAGGATTATACTGATCCTACAAGTTTTGAAGCGGCTAGAGAAGCGAGTATAGAAAGCAGTGTGATCGTAGAAGGCTTCGTGAGACGTGATAAGAGAGCCCCTGGAGGCGTAGAGATACGGGCTAAAAAGATTAACTTGGTGCATAAGGCCGAGGAGTTTCCCATTAAGGGGGGTGAAGGAATAGATTTCCTCCTCGATAATAGGCATCTATGGATAAGGAGCCGGCGTTTGACAACAGTATGGAGACTCAGGCAAAATATGTTCAATGCATTCAGAGAATTCTTCCAGAAAGAAGGATACTTTGAAGTAAGCCCACCTATGCTTACACAAGCCGCTGTTGAGGGAGGCGCAACACTGTTCAAGGTAGACTTTTTTGGGAAACCAGCCTACCTTACGCAGAGCGCCCAGTTCTACCTAGAAGTAATGATATTCAGCTTGGAAAAAGTATGGACTCTCGCGCCTAGCTTTAGAGCTGAGAGGAGCAGGACGCGAAGACACCTCTACGAGTACTGGCATCTCGAGGCTGAGGCTGCATGGTCTAGGATGAGCGATATGATGGATCTCGTCTCGAGACTCGTCGCCTACACTGTCAATAGAGTACTAGACACCTCTCAGGAAGAACTATCAATTCTTGGCAGAAATACTGAACTGCTTGAACCTTCAAGAAGACCTACATATCCTAGGATAACATATGAAGAGGCTATAGAAATCCTCAACAGGAAAGGTATAGATATTAAATATGGTGATGATCTCGGTGCAGACGAAGAGCGTATACTTACATCAGAATTCGAGACACCATTCTATATAACTCACTTCCCGCTTGAGCTTAAATCATTCTATATGAAAGAGGATGAGGATAATCCAGGTCTAGCTCTGGCGTTTGACCTGCTTGCTCCCGAAGGAATTGGAGAAATAGTTGGTGGTAGCGAAAGAGAGGACGACTACAACAAGTTAAAGAACCGTATTATATCCAGGGGCTACAATGTGGAGGATTATAATTGGTACCTGGATTTACGACGCTATGGTAGTGTACCTCACAGTGGATTTGGTCTGGGAGTTGAGAGACTAGTTATGTGGGTAGCAGGCCTAGACCACATTAGAGACACAATACCATTCCCAAGGTTTAGGGATAGAATATATCCATAGGAGGTCGGTGACGCCAACCATCCTCATCTGTTTCTATATCTCAGTTCCGGGTTCGTCCTCATCCCTCCCAGGTTAGAGATTGATAATCGTTATAGTGATATTTCTATGGTTGACTCGACAATGTATCGATTGAAGATTTATATTTCTTGTCGATATAATCCTCGACTTAGTGATATACATTGAGACGTGAAGAATGTACAGTTGAAGCAATAAACTTAGAGAAAACCTATAGGAACGGTGTAAAAGCGCTAAAAGGTGTTTCGTTCTGCATACAGAGAGGAGAAATATTCTCGCTACTTGGACCAAATGGTGCAGGTAAGACCACCACCGTAAAGATCCTATCCACACTAATCAAGCCTAGCGGGGGAACAGCTTATGTTGGAGGCTATAATGTAGTCGATGAAAGTCTCAAGGTCAGAAAGATAATAGGAATAGTGCCACAAGACCTCACAGCAGACGATGAGATGACCGGATACGACAACGTATACGTTCAAGCACGACTCCACGGGCTCCCAAGGAACGAGGCTAAGAAGAAAACAGAAGAAGTCCTCGAATTCATGGGCCTCCTAGAAGCAGCAAATAGAAAAACACGGACATACAGTGGCGGTATGAGGAAGCGTCTAGAAATAGCTATGAGCCTCGTTCATAGTCCCCAGATCCTTTTCCTAGATGAGCCAACTCTGGGGCTAGACGTCCAGAGTAGGCGTCATCTATGGGATCTGATAATGAAACTGAAGAGGGAAGGGACAACAATCTTACTAACGACACATTACATGGAAGAAGCCGATGCCTTATCAGATCGAATAGCTATTATCGATCTAGGCAAGGTCGTTGCTCTCGGTTCTCCAGGGGAACTCAAAGCACGATTAGGAGGTGACAGAATCTATATCAAACCTGCATTTAACCAAGATCTCACATCGATAAAGGAGAAGCTTGTGAGCAAAGGATATGAAGTGTCTATTCTCAACGGAGAAGTCATTGTAAAGGTGAAGAAAGCCGAGGACTCTTTGTTTGACATAATAAATCTCCTTGGTGACTCGAAGATCTCTTCCCTGCGTATATCTAAGCCTAACTTAGAAGACGTGTTCCTAGAGCTCACAGGAAGAAAGCTCAGAGACGAAGAGCCCCTGGATAGCTTCAAATATAGGATTCATAGTATGAGGGTGAGGAAATAATGATGGGAGCTACGCTTGTACTACTCGTTAGAGAGTTAAAAAAGTGGTTTGGTAGAAAACCAGTCCTAGTTATGAGCCTTCTAACTCCTGTGCTCTGGATAGCATTATTTGGGAAAAGCCTAAATCTAACCAATATGCTAATGCCACCAGGATCCCTTGAGGGGATAAGCCCAGAAATGATGAAAGTTATCGAACAAATGGTTACTTCCAGACTAATAGAGCTATTCGGCACAACAGACTACTTCACATACATTAGTAGCGGCATGTTGGTCGTGTTCGCTGTCTTCCAAGGAATGTTCAGCGGCATAAGTATAATATTCGATAAACGCCTCGGATACATGGATAGGCTACTAGTAGCACCTATACCTAGGTTAAGCATCTGGCTCTCGAAAATACTAGCTGTTGCAGTGAGAGTTACATTATTATCCTTACTACTATTAGCCGTATCACTGTTACTGGGAATGAATCTCAAAGATGGAATAGGATTCCTAGACCTACTAGCGTCATGGAGCTATATAATACTACTAGCAATGACCATAGCATCACTCTACGCTCTCTTGTCCTTCTATGCGGATAACCAAGAAATAGTATTCGCGGCAGGAAACCTTCTTAATCTACCATTAATGTTCACCAGTAGCGCCATGTTCCCTGTTGAACAAATGCCGGAGTGGCTCCAGAGACTAGCAAGCGCTAACCCAGTTACGTTTGCTGCTGATCTAGTTAGATATCATCTAATAGGTAGACCTGTAGGTGATTATTCTGCCGAGCTCGTGAAACTTGTTGTGATAGCATTAGTTATGCTAGTGATTAGTGGTTGGGCTAGTTTGAGATGGATGAATAATAGATAGACTAGGTATCCTTCCCGTAGCCTAGACTAGCTCTACTGCTATAGCTGCAGCTCCACCTAGCCCGTGACAGATTGCCGCTATTCCTTTTCTTCCTCCATGCCTTTCTAAGACGTTTATTAGTTCGAGAGTAATTCTTGCTCCACTCATGCCGAGTGGATGTCCCAGTGCTATGGCTCCTCCATGTACATTCATCTTCTCATATGGCACGCCTAGATACTTGTGTAGGAGGAAGCTATTGACCGCGAAAGCTTCATTATTCTCCCAGTAGTCGACGTCTCCTGGTTTCCAGCCTAGCTCCCGGAGGAGAGCCTTAACGGCTTCTATAGGTGCATATGGGAACCTGGTAGGCTTTACGGCAGCGTAGGACCAACCTAGTATTCTGGCTTTAGGCCTGAGACCTAGTTCTTCTACGATATCTTTTGAGGCAACTAGTAATGATGCTGCTCCATCGCTGAGTTGGCTACTTGTTGCCGCTGTATGGTATCCGTTAGGCTTGAATGCTGGTTTTAGGCTCTTTATCTTCTCTAGGGACGTGTCCTTTCGTATTCCTTCATCTGATTCTAGGAGTATTTTGCTTCCGATTTCTACCGGCACAACGTATTGTTTGAATACTCCTTGATCCCATGCCTTCGCAGCTCTTCTGTGGCTTTCATATCCTATCCAGTCTAATTCCTCTTTTGTGGCTCCGTGCTCTTCTGCTGTCTCGTCTGCTTCTTCGCCCATAACCATCTGGTTTAGGGGATCGTATAGGCCTTCGTGTACCATTGCATCTCTCACGGGTAGGTATCCCTTGTATACTAGTTTGACTCCC
>CAYROE010000080.1:0-6140 GCA_964425855.1 uncultured Desulfurococcales archaeon
GACGCCGGCCTGCCAAGCCGGAGGTCCCGGGTTCAAATCCCGGCCGCCGCACCATAATCACCTAGTGTTCTAACTATCTAATGTAGAGTGTATTAGAATGAAAAATCACCTAAAAAGAATCCCCTATACCAGTGGTTTTCCTTCGATTCCCTTATCTTTTACAGGTCTAGCTACTGGGAGCTTATAGACTGCTTGTAGTATCTTGTATGCTTCTCTCCTAGATAGGAACTGGTTGTTGTTCCCACAGTAAGGAGAGTATACACATTTAGGACATCCGTCATCACAGTCACATGAAGCAAGTATGTTTTCGGCTATATCGTGTACTTTTTCTAGTCTTTCATACACCAGTCTCGACGCGCCGTTTCCTCCCGGAGTCGAATCATATATTATGATATGGCCGCTCGGATAGCTTATTCCGCCTAGATCCGTGTCTGATGCACCTACTACGGGCTTAGAAGCCGATATGAGTGCGTGTTCTAATGCGTGATACCCGCTTATTAGGCGCACGGTATCCTTTATACCTGGGTTCGGATATCGGGTTACTAAGGCCTTTGTTCTCATTTTCCAATTTATCGGGTCATCGTAGAATACTTCCCCTAGCTTTCTACCTGTATACTCTTCCCTTATGACATATCCTGTAACAGTTATTAGGAGATCGACTTCTGCATATGCCAGAGTGATCGATGAGAGTTTTCTTCTTTCAAGAGGAGTTATACTTGCTACATCTACCGTATAAAGTGGCTTCGTATAGAATCTCACGTCCGCCCCTACTCTCTTTACTATTGCAGTGTATTTGTCGAGTTCGAGGCTTGTAACTAGATACGATCTACCGGCATGATAATATACCGCTCCTGGATATAGGTCGTAGAGTGCCTGCGGGAGCTCTCTTAAACCGATCTTCTTTTGCCCATCTTCTATTATTGATACTTGGGGACCTGCCGACCTCAGACCACTTCCTTTAACTATCTCCCTAACCCGTGGCCAATCAGGATAGTACTTTCCATCGATTTTTTTGGCGTAGCCAATAGTGGCCAGCTCATCGAGCGCACGTCTAATAGGGATAGGAAGCATCGATGCTTCTACGAGGCCTCTCTCTAGCAATATTGCTGCTGCATGTATTCTTGCTATCTCCATATTGTCGGGCTCAATATATGACGGGTCAGGTTCCTGTTTAAAGAATTCCCGGGGTTTCCTCAAGAAGTATTGTTCTATTGGATCGTCGCCTAGAACAGTGAATATTATTCCTGGATTATCTCGTCTGCCGGCTCTACCTGCTCTTTGAAGATAGCTTGAGATGCTCCTGGGGAGTGTAGCCATTATGATCGCGTCGAGATCTCCTAGATCTATTCCGAGCTCCATTGTTGGCGTTGCTACTATTCCATTGATTCTCCCCTCCCTGAAGTCCTCCTCTACCTTCTTTCTATAGCTTGGCTCGAGGCCCGCTCTATGCACTGCTACGTTGGCACCATAGCTTCTACGTGCTATCCTCGCTATAAGCTCGCTCATTTGTTGTGAGTCCACGAAGCATAGAGTCTTTAAACCGTTTTTTACGAGGAACGAGAGGATAAACGATGCTACCGTCCATCTACTTGTGTTCCCATATGATACGAATACGTGGTAGGCTGTTCCTTTTCTCCTAGACGGTCCTCTAACTATTTGTGGATCCTCGCCAAAGAGTTTTTCTCCTAACTCTCTTGGATTACCTATAGTTGCCCCTGCTCCAATAATCAACATATCGTCGTCTGCATAGTGTTTGAGTCTCTCGATAACCCACTTAACATGTGTGCCAAAAACTCCTCGGTATACATGCATCTCGTCCAAGACCAATACTTTGACTCCGCTTACAAGTCTCCTTATTCTATCCGACAACGCTAGACCATAATGCATCATGTCCGGGTTTGTAACGAGTATATGAGGAGGATCTGCATATATTTTAGTTCTCTCGTCTCGAGGAGTATCACCATCTAGAACTGCAACCTTTACTCCGAGTTTTCCTTCAGCTAGAAGCTTGAAGCGATAAAGTTGGTCTCTTGCAAGAGCCTTAGTCGGATACATGATAATTGCATAGGGTTTCTCGACAGATGGTCCTTGCTTTATGATATCGTCGAGTATAGGTATTATGAAAGCCTCTGTCTTACCGGTTCCTGTCCCAGCAACTATTACTTGGCTTTTTCCTTCTATGTATAGTCTATAGGCTTCATATTGGAATAAGTGAAGTCTTGATATACCATAGCTTCTTAGGGCATTTTCGAGATATTCGCTTAGTCCTATTTCCTCTATACTCGGACCCAGTTCCGGGTCTCCTTGCTTTTCTTTATAAATATAAGATAACGTTGCGCCATATTGTTTGAGAAGCTTTTTGAGCGATAGGACTATATTCTTTAGCCGTTTGTTGTTATTGCTCTTCATTATTGTTAAGCACCTGTATTATGGTTATATCGTCTGACATAGCCTTCTAGTCCTATTGATTTAATTGCGTCTTCAACTAGCCATGAATACTGTTTGCCCCCAGACACTCTCCTGATCTTTCTCTTCCTCAAAACTGCTTCATATAGAAGTCTGCCATTTCTATCATAGACCTGTAGATGCCCTTTTACATGTCCTCGTATATTCCGGATTAGTTCAACATAAACAATGTACTCTATATCGGGGTTATCTAGCTCTATTATAACACTCTGTCCTCTAGCATACACTGTTCGTATGTGTTCTTGTTTTGTTGTTGTACTGGTGAGTTTTGTGACTACTTCTTTACGGTTCTTGTAATACACTACAGCGAGTTTCCTAGAGGCGTGCTTACCAGTCCTACTCTTAGATGCTTCAATTATGAGTCTCATGTTTGGTCCCACTCGTCTCCACGAAGGCTTTGTTGCCAGAAGCTGCCTCCCTCTTACTTGATGCTTTTACTGTAATTCTTATTCTTTGTCGAGCTATTAACCTTGCGGGGAAGAGTGTGAAAGTAGTAGTAAAGGGGCTAGGGATCTCAGGATCATACCTTCTATATAGATTATCACGTGAGCCGAATATCGAAGTATCTGGCTTTGATATCTCTAAGAAGTATGTTAAACCTTGCGGAGACGCCGTTACACTCAGGCCCTGGATACGTGATCTCTTGGAGGAGCTGGATGTAGTACGAGCATCTGTAACAAAATACACGGTTAAAGTTGAAGGAAAAACCGTATTCGAAGCATCATTAAAAGAACCGTACTGGTATATTGTCGATAAAGCTTTACTAGTCGAAAAGCTACGGGTTCTCGCGGCAAAAAATGGGGCCAGAATAGAGTATACTAGATCACATGATAAAGAGAGGTATTCATGCAACGGGTCAAGAGACTGCATTATAGTTGATGCCCGGGGACCATTTCCACATATTAAAACAACGAAATACGTTGTCGCCATAAGATACCTTGCTAGAGCAGGTTGGGACGTGTCACATGCTTTACTAGACTTTTATCCAAGATATGGAGGGCTGTTCTGGATGTTTCCTGCTAATGCCCGGGAAGGTATTGTGAATTTCGGTGGAGGATTCTTGAATAGACCTGTAAACTATACTGAGGCATTCGTTAAGAAATATGCCAAGGATCTCCTAGATAGTTACGACTTGCTTGACAAAAGAGCATCTCCCATTGCTGTGTTCTCGCCTATAAGGCCTTTGGAGAAAAACGCCGGTAAGATCCGAAAACTCAGGATAGGAGAATCTGCTGGTTTTATTATATCAACTGCTGGGGAAGGTAATCGGCCAGGCCTTGAATCAGCGGAAGCATTATATAACGCGATAATAGACGGTGATTCACCTAAAGAAATCGCTCAAGACTATTCTCGCAGGGTAAGGACACTTGTATCCGAAGCCAAGGCGTCTAGGTATGCTTTGAAGCTCGCTATTAGGCTTGGTGGTAGATTCTATGATTTCTCTAGGTCCCTACCTGAAGAGTTCTGGTATACATATCTACAGGGTAGAATAACAATGGGGTATCTAGTAAAAATCGTATTGAGGAATCCAGGTCTTCTCCGATACTTAGTCTAGCCACGCTTGTATCCTATTTTTCTGAGGAACTCTATTCTTTCTTTCTGGTCTTTCTCTGTTTCGACTCCTAGAGGTGTGAATCCGTCGGCTATACCTAGTAGAGCTCTTTGATCTCCTAGGTCCGCGATAATTGCTTTTACAGGATTAGCGGTTGCGGCCTCTATGCTGACTACTTCCATTATGCTCTTTATTCTGTTCAGGACGTTTATTGGCCAGGCGTTTTTAAGGTATACTACGAATACGTGGCCGGCGGAGATTCTTTTGCAAGCCTCTATTGCTAAGTCGATTAGTTCTTTATCATTGCCGTCCCATCTTATCAGTCTTTTACCGCTAGCCTCGCAAAATGCTAGGCCGAATTTAATAGATGTTGATGCGGTAACGAGAGCCTCGTATAGGTCTTCTACTGTCTTTATGAAATGTGATTTACCAATAATGACGTTGGTTCCGTCTGGAACGGGGATTTCTACTGCTACAATATTTACCATTGTCCCTACCCCCAGGTTCATGATAAATTATAGTATAGTTTGAATCGAATAAGTTTGTGCAATGAGTCATGTATTAGTCCTTTCTGCGTAAAGTTAGGTTTAGAGAGTGCACGACGTATTTAATACCATAATATGCTAGGATTATCCCTACTCCTATCATTACTACTCGGTACACTGTCATGCTTAGAACTGCACCTGTCCCTATAACTGCTAGAAATGTGAGCCAGGCATAGTCCATCCAGACATGACTCGCATACATTATTGCAAGGCCTTTTCTACCATGCTCTACTGAACTCTTAATAATGGGCTCTCCTACTGTCAACCACCACCCAAGAAAATAGGGATTTAGCAAAGTTAACGATGCCCCTATTACCACCGCGAAAAGCAGTGAACCCGTAGCAATTGATTCTGAAGCTGGGATCTCTGAGCCCTTGATTCCTAGACTAAGGACTCCTACAGCGAAAAATAACATAAATACGCCTATCAGAAAAGACATTATGTTATCATATTTCTTTAACTTCCTGGAGACCCGCTCCATCGCTACAAATAAGAGTATAACGTAAGGTAGTTCTGCTATTGTATGACCTAACGCGAGTAGAATACCTCCTGTCCATCCGTATATGGCACCAAGAGCAAGTGCTGATGCCGAGAGAGGTCCAGGGCTAAGAGCTCCACTGGTTGAAAGAACTACTGTTTTTCCTATAAGAGCCAACAAGCTGTCTTTGTGGTTAATCTTTGTTATTGTAGTCATACCAAGCACCGGTATGATTTCTCTGTTTCTTGTTCTGAGAAATGAACTATGCTAAAAATAAATCTTTAATCCTATAGCCTTATGATTGTAGAATAAGATAAAAGCTGTTTACAAGATTGATACTTACAATTCTCACAACCTGAATCCAAGTGATTCCAGAAGTTTCCTGCTTCTTCTGAGAGTATTCGGTGCCTCCAGACCTTTCTCGGTAATATCGTATCCCTCTTCATTTTTTACCACTAGGCCACTTTCTTCCAGAGATAGTAGGATTAGTTTAAGTCTATTATAGGGGAGATTAGCGTATGTGGCGATTCTCTTGGCTGGCATGGATCCTTCTCGTTGCAATACCTCGAGTATGTCATGGAGTATCCCCGTCTGGCTTCTATATTTTCTACGCACCATCGGGTGTTGTCGCCCCCTACTCTCTCAGTAGTGATGATACGAACACTATCAGGGGTGCAAGACCTCGTAACAATGTTGATAATGGTACAATCCACCAAGATGAGCTTGCAAACAAGAGCATAACAGGTATGAGATGACTAATTCCTAGAACTATATAGAAGATTACAGTTGGCAGTCTCGCCGAACCATATTTTCCTAGGACTATTGCAGCTGCAACTATCAGTACGAGTAAGTCTATGATGTTGTAGTCTATAAACATTAATACGAATAACGGTATGATAGAGAATTCTTTGAGAGGGATTGTCGTTTCCTTTATCGATACTCCTGATACATAGTGTGAAGATGCCATGAGCGCATAGGAGATTGTGTAGAGTGGTATAGCGATAAGAGTTCCTCGGTTGACTAGTATAGATAGGAGTTCTTGGGGTCTTCTTCCGGGGCCGCTAATGTATGTTGGTGCCATGATATTTACGGTGGCCTC
>CAYROE010000081.1:0-6129 GCA_964425855.1 uncultured Desulfurococcales archaeon
CCCGGTATAGTGGAGAATCGTTCTCCAACAACAATAATAGCAGTATTGTTCCTGGCTACAGTTCCATGGCCTATTATCTTCCTATACCCAGGAGAGCCGCCCAGGACAAGATCTGATCCGTTAGAAGACGCGGAGGAGTACCTATTATCGCTCCTGGCCTCTCGTCTCGGTATAGAGGGAGAAGATATTGATCCAAGAGATCTACTCGAATCTATTAGAGAGGACTAGGGATTATCGTAGTGTGGTGTGCTTGAATTGGCTCTAATAGACAGGATAAGAGAAGAAGTATCTAAAGTAATAGTGGGTAAAACAAAGGAGATAGAGACAATAGTAGCTGTACTTCTCGCGGGAGGACATGTCCTGCTCGAGGGAGTCCCTGGAGTAGCCAAGACCCTGATAGCTAAAACGGTATCACAGGTTCTCGGACTCGAATTCAAACGCGTACAATTCGTACCCGACTTATTGCCTAGCGATATAACAGGCACCATGGTTTGGAGGGAGGGTAGATTCGTCTTCGAGAAAGGCCCTGTATTCACTGAGATACTCTTGGTCGACGAGGTGAACAGGGCTCCGCCAAAAACGCAGGCTGCATTGCTACAGGCAATGCAGGAGAGGGAGGTTACAGTATGGGGCACAACCTATAAACTTCCAGAGCTCTTCACGGTTATAGCTACTATGAATCCCGTCGAGTTCGAGGGCGTGTATCCTCTCAGCGAAGCACAGGTCGACAGGTTCATGGTCAAGGTGGAGATAGGATATCCCAGCTTGGACGAGATGATAGAGATTATTGATAAGCTCTATGACATAGAGAGGTTCGAGGTAAAAAGCGTGACTGGTAGAGAAGAACTCTCAAAGCTGCGGAGCGAGATATGGAATGTCCATGTCGATCGGAACATAAAGGTATACGCCGCGTTGATTGCGATGGAGACTAGGAAGGATCCACGTGTCCTCCTAGGAGCAAGCCCGAGAGGAGTAATAGGCATGGTCCAGCTTGCCAGGGCAAAGGCATTATTGGAGGGCAGGGACTATATTACTCCTGACGATATAAAGGAGACAGCGTATCCAGTACTACTACACCGTATAGTGTTGAAGCCTGAAGCCAAACTATCAGGTATCACTGCTAGAGATATAATAGATAGCGTTATAGAGAAAATAGAGCCTCCATAGGGATTATATATTGTTATCCTGGAGGACAAGGATATTGAGAATAGAGCCCACATGGAGAGCAGTTTACCTAGCAATCGCATCATTATCATTCCTACTAGCAGGACTCTTCGGAGTAGCCAGATTACTCTCCCTTGCATCAGCATCCTTCATCATAATAATACTAACGGCCTCATACGGTATAGCCAGCCGTTCTGCTAGACAACTCTACGAAATTGAAGTCCTACGGCGACATACTACTAGGACAGGTGAAGGAGCAACGCTCAAAATCATGATCGAAGCCAGGAAAAAGAACCGGGACTGGCTCCCCTATATACTCATCGAGGACAGACCTCCCAAAAGGCTCAGAGCGAAAGGCACGACAAGAATATTATTAAGACCCATGAGAAGCAAAAACAAAATAATTGCAGAATACCATGCAATCCCTGCCCCCGGATACCACCAACTGGATTATCTGGTCTCGTCAACCGGAGATCCCTTTGGACTATTCAAGCACTACAGGGTCCATAGGATAAGGACCAGTATAAGCGTCTATCCTATGAGTATCGGGGAATTCATGATATCATCATACAGACGAGGACTATCCGAGATAGCCTATAGCCGCTACAAGGGACTCGAGACCGAGTTCTACCAGATAAGAGAATATGTTCCAGGTGATGATATCCGGCGGATAGTCTGGACAGCTTCGGCGAGAACAGGAAACCTCATGGTCTGGGAGGGAATGATGGGGGCCAAAGAAGATATAGCACTCTTCCTGGACTTGGCGCTGGAATCATGGCCTGGTTCTCCAGGAATGGCTCCTGCCGACTGGATCATGAGGACTTCTCTGGAGATCTCAAGTAGAGTGGCGGGATCAGGAGGAAGCGTTTACTACTATCTATATAGAGGAAACACGTGGGAGTCCTGGGGCCCGCTCAAGGGAAGCGAAGCAGTGGATGTGCTCAGACTGAGGCTGAGTGTAACGGGGCCCGGAACAGTCGACAACGACATCAACAAGGTCCAGGCACTTGACCGTTTCTTCATGGAGATGCCGGCTCATACTAGAAAAATCATCTTATTGAGTCCTGGAACTAGGCTGAAAGCCATAAAACAGGTCTTAGAAAAGTATCCACTTAACCCTGTAAATACGATTATAGCAGTTTATCTGCCTCTCGGAGACAGTGAACTCGACACCGCTATCCGAAAAGTGACGATTCACTTATTAAACGAAGAACATGATAGTATCCCAGTGGACAAGGCAAGACTTGTTATAGTAGACAATTTATCAAAAGTACTACGCCTAACAGAGGCGGTCCAGTAGTGGTAGAGAAAAAGAACATAACTGATTATAAAATTCTATCCCTGGCATATTCCACGGTGACTGTACTATTAGTTGCAGCCTTTAACTCATTGGATCTAGTTCTACCATCTATAATTATATTTGTTGGAGCCGTTCTCATATTTGCTAAGAGGCTTGACGGACATATTCTCGTAATAATGGGATATATAGGGATCGGCTTGTTGACAAATTCAGTTTTACCCATCATAATGGCATTGTTAGGTCTAACCTCATACATGATTCTGGGATCTCCAGCATTGTTCTCCATGGAAACACTGAGGATATTATTTGTCTCCATAACAGCTTTAGTGTATCTATTTGCTTTGAGCCTACTCGCTAATTATTCAACACGCAGCACGGGATATTATGTGATATTATTTATTTGGCTAACAGTAATGGGTTCATTGATAGCAGAAAGCGTACTTGGTCCCACTACTAGTTCAAGCCTTGTAAAAGTTATTGCGGGGCTCTTAACTAGGAACAGGATTCTTCCACTGGAGCTCTTCACAGCTTATTATGTATATTATTCGCTTCAATCAAAGCAAATAATGATGATATCTCTACTTCTTGCGGGAGCAGCATATGCATGGTCTAGGATGCTAGGCTATAGTAGGGAAATGAACTTGGCAGTTTTCGTGGTGGTCTATTTAATGCTGGCATATTTGACGGGTAGCATTGATTTAATTGATCTTATTCTCACACGTTAACGAAATATCTTTATACCTAGTGCAGTGTTATTTGTGCTTGATTTTATTCATTCTTATAAATATAGATACTTATAAATAATAACATAAAAAGGGGATGACAACATGAAGACGTTGTATATTGCAATTATTATCACGGTTATTGTAGTCGGAGCTATAGGCTCAGGATACATGATTGCAAAGAATACACATTCAACTCCCGGAACTCCAGAAGAGACTACTGGGCACGGACAGGGCCATGACGGAATGGGCCAGGGCGCAGGTCAAGGAGGAATGATGGGAGAAGGTTCATGGATGAACATGAGCACCTGTAATAGTCTAGGAAACTTGACAATCGGACAGAGCATAAACTGGCTCTTCGATCACCACAGCCTCTTTAAGTTCAACTACTACGAGTATCCCGAGAACAAGACAATTATATGGATCATAACCGCACCAAACAGTACTGCCGCAGACATACTTGCAAATCACATTAAGCAAATGGAGTGTGTAATCGAGAATGGTGGAACACCTAGACCTAACGATCCAGTCTTCCAGGTAGACGCCAACATAACCAGAGAATACGTAAATACGACCATTATCAGGCTAAACGAGACAACGATAAAAGTAGTAAAAGTCGCTGCGAACGATTGTGCATACGAAGTTATCAAACTACACGCGGAAATAGTCCAAGGATTCTTCACTGTGGGTAGAGAAGAAGCAATGAAGACACACGAGGTACCACCAGAAGTTGAATCAATATGCCAACCATATCTGTCGCCATAACAGTAAATATAAACAATATAACGGTATGCATAACAAAATACGACATGGGAGAGTGCAGAGACAAATGGCAACGGAAAAACCACATGTGAAAGAAAGAAAAATGGCTGATATCATAGGAGTATTATTAGTTGCCTTTTCCCTGGTATTGTTCATTGCAAGCGTTTACATGGCATATAGTGGTAAGATAAGCGCTGGCCTTCTCGCAGCTACAATAGGAGGCGTCTCACTAATCACGGGAGCAGACATGCTTAAAACAGGAGAGACAATATAGTAGGTATCCATTTAATTTTTATTGATTCCGGGTCCTTTACCATTTCTAGCAGGAGAAGTAACACGGCAATTATAGGTAGGTGTATGATGAGTAGCTACTCTAACCCGAAACTAACGATAGTGATACCTACATACAATGAAGCGGAAAACATAAAAATACTAGTAGAGAGGCTAGTCGATGTACTCGAAACAAACGGTATCAATGACTTCGAAGTCCTAGTCGTAGACGATAATTCTCCCGACGAGACATGTAGCATAGTAAAACAAATTTCAAGAAAAGATCAGAGGATCAAATGTATCCTACGAGTCGACGAGAAAGGACTTGCCTCTGCCGTAGTAGAAGGATTCCGTCATGCGAAAGGATCCTATATTGTGGTTATGGATGCTGATCTCCAACACCCACCAGAAATAGTTCCAAAACTAGTGAGATTCCTCGAAGAAAAAGGAGCAGATGTAGCAGTAGCATCTCGTTACGTGAAGGGAGGAGGTGTTGCTGGATGGAGCAGGATAAGACTACTAATGAGCCGTCTAGGAACCATAGGCGTAAAACTTCTAGTCGATGAGACATGTAAGACCACTGATCCACTTGCAGGCTTCTTCGCGGTTAGGAAAGATAAATTGAATATAGATAAAATTAGGCCTAGAGGATTCAAGATTCTCATAGAGATCCTAGTACGGCATCCCAATCTCAGAGTAATAGATGTACCCTACCTGTTCCAACGAAGATATGCTGGACATAGCAAGCTAGGTGCAGATGTAATATTAGACTTCTTAAAGCAGGCCTGGCGATTCTATTCTAGCTTCAGAGCTAATATATCGGGATTACTAGGAGTAATCATCTACATTATTACTGTACTATATCTTACTGGTATAGGACAACCTCTACTTGGATCATTCTATGTAGGGGCCTTCATAGGATTCATAGGATCACTGATTGCCAGCGTTCTTCTATCGTATAGGATTCTTCTTAAGGATAAATTGGCTAGGCAAATAGTTGGTGGTGTTATATCTGCTATTCTTTCTCCGATAATCAGCTATGCAATATATGTTTATTTAGGAATACCACTGGTTTCATGTATCTTTCTTTCCGTGTTCCTTATTTTTATCTCTAGAAAAATAATTGCATGTGTGAATCCTACATTATTAGAAAATGTGCGTGGACTTTAAGTAGATGATTAATATTTATAATTTTTCGTTTAGATGAATGGTATGTTGGATAGATATATTCATTTAAATATGTTTTTTCATGTATTCAAATATGAAATTAAAATACTCAGTGAAGGCCGGTGATAGTGTTTGACCAAGAAAATACTCATACTAGGTGGTGGCACAGGAGGAGTTGTTTCGGCGCTTCGTTTATCCGAGAAAATCAGTCATTATGATATAGACGCTGAGATAACCCTCATAAACAAAGACGAGTGGCATTATATGCCTCCCCTATGGATGGATGTAGCCATTGAGGGAATGCCGATAGAGGAAACAAGGGCACCTATAAAGGGACTCGAGAAATATGGCGTGAAAGTAGTCATAGGTCCTGCCGCAGACATTGATCTAGCAAATAGAAAAGTAAAGATGGAAGACGGGAAAGAACTAGACTACGACTACCTGGTAATAGCGCTTGGAACAAGGAACGGCTGGGAAGCATATCCTGGACTAGCAGAAGCAGGATACCACAACTACGATCCGGAAGCAGCACAAGAAATGTATAAAGCGCTGAAACAATTCAAAGCCGGAAAACTAGTAATTCTCGCTCCCGAGCTTCCTTACCGATGTGGTATATATCCCATGGAGGTAGCGACTGTTCTCGGACATTATTATAAGACCCGAGGTATGCAAGTCGATATTCACGTCATTACACCCTATATGCCGAATGGAGGAACAACAGTAGAAGGACTAGGCCCAGATATA
>CAYROE010000082.1:0-6107 GCA_964425855.1 uncultured Desulfurococcales archaeon
CAGAGATATACGGGATAGAAGTAAGCGACGTCGAGGAAGCCGTTAGACGAGCCCTAGCCAGCATTGACTAAGCACCTGCGTGGACTATAGGAGGAGGGGCAGAGCTTCTTTGGAGCAGCCAATAATACGTACTCGGTTTCGCCAAGCACTGTGTCGCCATGAGGGAATAAGCTCTATGACACCTAGTACCCCGCCTAAGGGGCTCTCAGAACCCCTATAGCTGCTTGGAACTAGCACAGAACCGCTATATTAGCGCTTAGTGTCTTTTAAGAAAACGTTGGGAGTAGAAGAAACTCTCTAGCGGGCTACCGGGTGTGAACACGCTGCCTCGTCTATGAGTTGATTAGCCTTTTTAATATATAGGGTATCATTAGCGCCATTGTTGCTGCCGCGATCACGCTGGTATAGCTTGGCTCCGGTATGGGCACTGGGAGCACCTCGTAGTAGTAGGTTGTTGTATTAGTGTTGTGTGCTACATCCTCAGACTCTATTACGACCTCGTATATCCCTGGATCGTAACCTGTTGTATCCCACTCATAGCTGTCTTCAACGCTACTAGGGCCTGTGAATGACTTATTGTATACAGGGGTACCGTTTATGTAGATCTTCACCCTTACTACTCCATAATTGTCTGAAGCGTTAAAAGCCAGGTTTACCGTACCTGAAACCGGTGTATTGTTGGCTGGGCTGGTTATTTCTTGCCTCGGCGGCTCCATGTCCACTATAGCGTAGTGGATAACGGTCCCGGTATTCCCTGCGCAATCAGTTGCCGTCAAATTGATTTCTAGCTTATCGCCAGTCTGGTACCCATAGTCTACCAGGCTAACATTAACCGATTGTGTGCCCCCGCTACTGGTCTGATACACCAGGGTCGAATTGAAGTACACTTTTGCCTCCTGGAGCTCTACATTGTCGCTGACCCCTACTCTTAGGCTGAAGGTTCCTGGAACGTACGAGTTGTTAACCGGGTATTGAATAGTAACAGTTGGGGGAGTGTTATCAACTCTCAAGTATACTAGGCTTGTCGACCTAAACCCGTCCTGATCGTATAGCGTGAATTTGACCTCAAGTATTTCTCCATCATTGTAGTCCCGCGTGTGTACATTGTAGGTTATTCTCCCTACAGCATTATTCCCAAACCATGTGGACCTCTTAGTACCGTTAATGTAGACCTCTAATCTATCAGGGTTATTGTCTGAGGCAAATACTGTTACAGGATAGCTTCCAGCCGCGCACGTATAGTTCCCAGATGGGTGAATAATCTCAGTATATGGGTGAACGTTCACCACGTGGAACACGTATGTAGTTCTATAAATATTCCCGGAATAGTCCACTACTAATAGTGTGACGCTGTGAGCCCCATCCGGGACAGTTGTGGTATCCCACTTGTAGGTCTGATTAGTACCATAGAGTACCGCCTCGATCCTCCCATCAATCATTATAATAGTTGATGCTATACCCTCGTTATCTTTACCCCTAACATCCAATGAAGTCAGTCCATAGACTGCGGATCCGTTATCAGGGGATTCGATCCACCCCGTGGGGGGAATTGTTTCCCTGATAGAATGGCTCGAGAGGTATGGTTCATACACCACCTTGTTTCCGGTCAGCGCATCATTACTAGGATCTAGTATCTCCTCCGGATCATTCTTATCGGCTTGTTCCGCGTCGTTAACCAGTTCTGGGCCAGTATCTGATCCCCAATAGTTATTTGATAGGTTCGCCTCCTGTAAAGCATATGCTCCTAGCCTGTAGTTCCTTGTTATATTTGACTTGTGTATTTCCAGTGAGCCGGAGGAAAGGTATAATCCATCGTAGTGATCGGTATCTGAATAGTTCCCGTTGGATTTTATATCGAGATAGTAGCCTATAAGACTACCAGACGATACCTGGACCCCGTACCCCTTATTCAATGATATATTAGAGTGAATGATTACGAGATCTGAACCCGAGTCTAGCTTTACACCATTACCTCCTCCATTGACTAGAGTGACATTGACGAGTGTAACGTTCTTACTACTCGATAGATATACATTAGAGAAATATGTACTCCTTCCCAGCCTCGCTATGCTAGAATCCCTAACCAACACGTCGGTAACACGGCTAAGACTAAGACCGTATCCCCCGTAGACATCGTTCTCGATCAACGATGAGACAATGTAGACGTTCTCCGAATCGGAGATATCGACCTGGCCTCTAAGCGTGCTATTAGCTACCTCGACCCAGTCGCAACGGCTAGCAAGTATTGCTCTATCCGCCTTCGACACGTTAATACTTGTAACGTTTAAGACGCCATGATAGGCGTCAACAGCAGTTCCAAACTTGCCGGTGAACAATGAGTTCCTCAGCACTACGCCACTATAGTCTGCATCGATCCCTGCTCCACCATCAGGGTCGGAGAGGTTGGACTCAAGAATTGTTACATTTGAATACCTTGCCTGCAGGTAAACGGAATAGGGTTTATTCAATGTGGCATCGACATTACTAACTGTTATATTGGAATGAATCGTTTTAACCGCTATCGGATTATTTAGCGATATGCCGTTATCAAGCGTTATATTAGTTTTTTCGAGTTTTAAATTAGAGTAATATGAATAGATTAAAGTAGTTCCACGAATAGACCTTGTCATCCTAGTGCTTGTATTATAGATTAACATTGTGCTATTTACTACATAAATACCTCCATCACGTACACCACTAATACTATATGGTCCGTATTGGATTGTTTGATTAATTGCCGAGCCTCCTAGTGTTATATTTGTGGAGTTAAACACCATTATGCTCCTAATAAGGTAGTCTCCAGACTCGCTCTCTACAGTTACATTCTCTATTTTTACATTGGAGGAGTCGATGACCTGGATCATTATGTTCTCCTTACCGGAGACTAGGCTCCTTATAGTCACATTATCAGAGTTAACTATTATTACCTGGCTTATCTTGTTATCCGGTTTCTCCTCTACTATAAAGTTAGACTCGTTAGTAATATATAGTATGTTTTCCCCGGTTATCTTGTTCCCATCTATTTTCTGGACAGGGTTGCCTCCGGGGGTGAATATTATTCCACCCATTGTCTCGAAGACGTTATCCCTTATTATCAACGTGTTAGAGCTCTTTACGTCTCCCCCTATAACTATGCCGAGGATACAGTCCTTTATCCGGTTCCTAGCTATGTTTATGGTTTCGTTATCGCCATCACTATCAATATATACGGCCCCAATATGGGAAGAAGCCCCGCCCGGCACACCTGTAATATTGTTGTCCAAGAGGTAGACTCTCCCATTATCACTCCCCCTACCGATATTTATAATGTAGCCATCACCACCAAAGTTCGAGGTGATATTATTCCTTGTGATATTCACCGTCACGCCATCAGGTTGGTGGTACTCGATCACGGGCCCGTTGATAAGGCTGATGTCTGAGTCCACAATTTTGATCCAAGAGTAATCATGGGGGCTGATCAGGGTGGCAGGGCTACCAGGGCCCAGCGGGACTGGCTCTATATTGGTGAACCTGGATCTGTTAATTACCAGCCTTCCATAAGGCGGTACTCCTATTGTGAGCCTCCGATGACTCGAGCTATACCCCTGCCATGTAGTATTATCAATAATCATGACCGCATCATGGTCATCGGTAAAGTCCCAGAAAGATACTTTCCTTGAGCTTATGTTTATTGTGGTGTTTTCCAGTTTTATGTAGAGCGGTATTCCCGGTGTTCTTTTTTCAACGTTAAGAAAGGAACCCTCTCCCCTTTCGACACATATGTTTGAGTCTAGGATTGTTAGATTCCCGCCATTGCGGAAGAGTATTGCATCGCCATAAATGCTTCCCGTACTGCTGAGCTTAGAGTTTCTGATTGTAAGGTTTGTACTGTTTATAGAGAATATTATCCTAGGGAGATACGGGTACTCTTCACGCCCCCTTACTGTAATGTCGACATTGTCTAGTTCTACTGTTGAATTAGAGATTATCACTGGCTGGATGCTTTCATTAAGCGTTACTCCTTTGATCTTGACTGGGCCCTTCGAGTCCAATACAATCACTTGGAACGGGTCATCGTCGCCGTCTATGTTTTTCTCAGTGTTCTTGCCTCTAATCAATATGAGTTTTTGACCATTACTGTTACTGACATTGTCTATGTAGAGGGTATTTAAGACATGATTGTAGTTTGTATCTGTTACTATTCCGTAGTCGATTGTTGTGTTTGTCAGGTTTATTTTGCCCCATTCCGCGTTTGGCTTGTACCACTTGATGAATATGTATGATTTTAGGATTTTAGAATCTACAATTTCTACCTCATTATTTTCATGTATTTGGATGAATGGTCTAGGACCCGAGTTATAGGATATGGTTGAGTTTATTATATGTAGTACTGTGTTTCCCCCTAGCATTGATCTATCAGTATTGTCTTGTGTACTGTGTATGATAGTACTATTTACTATTATGGTTAAAGTCTTGCTGTTTGGGCCAGAGGCCACGAATTTGTAGAAGGGGCCAGTAATGTTAGAATTATGGATTTCGACGAGTGATCCTGTTTGGGCTCCTTCACTGATTTGCCCGCCTATAATGGTGATATAAGTGCTTGTCTTATCGTGGGGGAATGTTATGTTAACTGTATCTAGGGTTATGCCCGTACTTTCTCCGACTTGTAGTACATTTCCGGAGGCTGAGTGTATCGCTATACTACTTGACTTTATATTTATTATGGCGCTTTTGGTCTTGATCCCAGTTATGTTTATGTCTGAATTCGCGATCTCGACTACTGCTGGGTGCGTTATGTTTCCCTCAGCATCTATTCCCGGGTACTGGTAGTATCCGAGGCTTTTTATCACGCTGTCTTTCACGTATAGTTTCGAGCCGGGCTCCATATATATTATGAAGTCGTAGCTTGTGTTTGATTTTAGGGCGCTATTGGATACAATCCATAGTGCCCCGCCTGGTTTTATCGTTATATTATATTCTCCGTTCCGAGATGGGTTCATTAGTAGCGTGGCATTGATTAGGGTGAGATTACCGCCGTTTTCGATAACTATGCTCCCGTTAATCGATACGGTCTCGTCTTGATATACTACTTTGCCCGTGATACGTGTTGTTGATGCTGAGACCTCTACATGGGAGGGCCCTGGTAGCGCTACTAGGCTTAGAGCAATTATTACAAGCATAAGTAGCACGGCTTTTTTGCTATTAATCCGGGTCCTCAACTATATTCACCAATCAATTTGCTGAGGATGCTACCATGTATGGTTCTCTTGGTACGTGATCACGGTACGATTAGAGATTAGAGAAATGCTATATGCATCTGGTTTGATTAGGGGAAGTAAAACCTGAGGGTGATTGTCAGCTACCACTTGGTCTCATAGCTATTATTGCGATATCATTCTTGGATTCTAGGGTTCTTCGGAAGGTGATGTAGACATAATATCTCTTAACCTGGTTCGGAGAGGAGCGTCGTTAGATACTATTCAAGTGCCTAGGCTCCAGGGGATAACTGGTGAAGAGCCCTCCGTGAACTGGATTCAACTTTAGCTCGAACTAGTTAGAGAAATCTTAGAGAAGCGGAGGAAGCTCTACGCAGCCCAAGAATTTGTTATAAAAACTCTTTTAGCTATCCCGCAATTAAAGCAGCTATCGTAATGACTAAGTGATACTAGGCAGGCGCCGTAGCCTGGGTGAATAGTTGTAGCACTGATCTCCTCAAATGCAAGAAGCGGGAGATTCGCAGGACTCGGCGAGCCTGCTAGAGCGGGGGGCCTAGCCTCAGCCTAGTGGTTTGTCGAGGCTCTTGGTTGATCTTCTTCGATACCTCGGCGATAAGCCTCTTTATCTCCATGGAGGCTTTCTCGGCTTCACGCCTAAGTGTCTCAGTAGCGCTACGGGTAAGCCTAGCGGTGATACTAGTGGACAACTGCTCTGCGCCGACTAGTATATGGGGTTATTGCTCTAGGCCTATAACGATTGCCTTGCTCCCCGATTAGCTGCGCGGCCTTTTGTCCCCCGTGGTTCTGGATGCGGTACTTTATGGAGCGCCCTGGTCCTCCCGGAATAAGGGTTTCTGCCCTAGTCTTTCGGGGCCTCTATAGCCGGGTCTAGGACGAAGCCGCTCGGCATCG
>CAYROE010000083.1:0-6045 GCA_964425855.1 uncultured Desulfurococcales archaeon
TTATCCTAGTCAGCATATTGCTGGGTAGCCCGAACGTCTTGAAGAGCCTTATAAGCCTATCGAGACTCTCTAACTGACTCCTTCTTATCCTATAGTCAAGTATTGAGTCGGCCATCTCGCCTAGCAGCTGGCTTGCGAGATCAAGTAAAGCCGCCCTGTTAGGATCACTCGTATCACTAGCCATCTTCCTCAGTTTATCAGCGTATTCGCCCAGGATTATCCATAGCTTAACATTTGTAGCCTCCATCCCTCGGCACCATCTATTATGATTATAGAGTGCTCCGCCTAAGACATGTGTGAGGCCTGGTATTACCCATGTAATTTCAATATCTAATGCTCCAGGATCAGATTGCTGAGAGCAGTTACCAGCATTAATATGAATTTTGGTAAATTATGAACGAACCATTGACTACTCGAAGATGATACCGTCTACTGACTTAACAATCGTTCCCTTGTAAAGGAAGTCTATTTGTCTAAGAGAAGCATGATAGTCGAACTCGTTGAGGGCACTTATACCATCCATGGGAACAACTACCTTATACCATCTAAGAGCGGCGCTCGCAGCCGTGTGGAGTACGCATATGTTGGCTACTGTCCCCACGATCACGACGTGTTTGACCTTGTATACTCTTAGCAAGTCATCAAGCGGTGTTCCATAGAATCCGTCGTATCTCGTTTTCTCCACAACGATGTCTCCTTCTTGGGGCTTCAACTCGTCTATTATCTCCCAGCCCCAGGTTCCTTTCTTTACATGTTCTCCCCATATACTGTATTCAGGGTCATTGTCGTAGTGAGTGTCCTTAGTATAGAATATTCTCACTCGTTTCTCCCGAGCCTTATTTAGGAGTCTACTGATCGGCTCAACAGTCTCTTCCGCGGTGGGAACATATAATTTGCCCTGGGGCTTCACGAAATCGTTCTGCATATCTACCACTATGACAGCCGTCTTCTCCGCTGGGAGCCTTATAGAATCCACAACCTTGTAATCAGGAACCTGTACATACTTCACGTGTAGCCACCCATTATAATTATTGCAATAGAGACGTCATTAAGTTCTTAGACTAATATCATACTAATATCATCAGTCGGAGGAGCGAGTCCACTTAACGTATAATCCAGGAAGAACCCAATATATGACAAGGGTGAGAATATAATGGAGACCACGCCATGCCCTGGGCTCAGGCCAGCAGATCCTAGAAAAGCAGTTACAACAGAACATATAAGAGCATCCGAAATAAACGGCGTAGCCCTAGGCTTACCACTAACCCTCCTCATGGAAAACGCTGGGAGAAGCATCGCAGACTTCCTGGAGTGCCGGCTCGGCCACTTGAAAGGGAGGACAATTCACATATTCGCGGGCAAGGGAGGAAACGGTGGCGATGGACTAGTAGCCGCACGTCACCTATCTTTAAGAGGAGCAAATGTTATTATTCATCTGTCGCACGAGCCAGAGCAAGTAACACATGCTGATACAAGATTAAATCTAAAAGTCCTTATGTCAATGGAGAGGGTCAAAATAATACGTCCACACAATAAGGGCTGGCTAGAGGTATCCGAGGCTGACGCAGTAATAGACGCGTTACTTGGGATAGGCGTCAAAGGAGAACTAAGGCCACCGATATCCCTTATGACTGATGCATATAATGAGGCACCAGGATTAAGAGTATCAATAGACACGCCGACAGGACTAGACCCTGACACGGGATATGCGGCCTCAAATAGTGCTAGGAGTGATGCGACGATCACTATGGGACATGAGAAGCATGGATTCTTCACAGAGAACGCATTGCTCTATGCTGGTGAGGTTTACGTCGCAGAGATAGGATTAATGGAGGAGGCCGAATACTATGCTGGGCCAGGGGACGTACTCGTTAGAATCCCTAAGAGGCCGAGGAACGCTCATAAGGGGATGGGAGGGAGAGTACTGATAGTGGGAGGGAGTAGATACTTCGTAGGCGCACCAGCCCTCTCAGCTTACTCAGCAGCTAGAACGGGAGCAGACTTAGTATTTCTCTCGTCTCCAAGCAGAGTAGCTTACACGGTTGCCTCGGAATGTAGTACGGTTATACCTAGACCGTTCAAGGCCGAGAATCTAGGATACCAAGACGTTGAGGAGATCCTAGGTTATATAGGGAAAGCTCATGCAGCGGTGATAGGGCCCGGTCTAGGCCTTGACGAGGATACCATAATATCAGTGGAGTCTCTTCTCGAGAGGATGCATGGAAAACCAGTAGTAATTGATGCCGATGCAGTCAAAGTAGTCGCAAAAAGAGGACTAAAACTATGGAGAGAAGCTGTACTAACTCCTCACCGGGGAGAGGCAGAGCTCCTCCTAGGAGAAAAGGTATCCGATACCAGAGACGCCGCCCGGAGAATAGCTGAGAAGTATAATGCTACGGTCATAATAAAAGGTCCAGTAGACATAGCGTGCGACCCACAGGGATACTGTAGAGCGAACAAGGCGGGAGTCCCCGCATTAGCCGTGGGAGGCACAGGAGACTTGCTAGCAGGCTCGATAGCCGCGGTGCTCGCCAGAAGAACGGCTTTAGGAAGGGATCCAGCACCTGTAGACTCTGCAATAACAGCTGCTTATCTAACTGGAAGAGCCGGCGAAATTGTATATGGTATGAAGAAGGAGTCGATGACAGCATACGATGTACTCGATACAATTCACGAAGTCTTCCTTGAGGTGGAAAAATACTCTTCGTAGGATAAATAAACCATGGTTTCAACAGCTAACATCGAGTGATAAATAGGAACAGTGCTCTGAGAAAGTAAGCATGGGACCTGTAAACAGTATATAACTAGATAGAATATAGGGTGCCGAGATCCAAGGAATGACAAGCTAATGATACGGCTCTAGGTGTAACACTGTGTCGTCGTACGAGCAAAGCCGCATAATACTCCTAAGAACGTTCTTTTTCCTCCTCGGAGCAATACTAACGATTGTATCCGGTATAATTATAGTGAGGAAACTCGCTGTCGACGAGTATGCAGTCTACCAGATCGTTAATAAAAGACTTGCACTCATAGCTATGGGAGTAATACAGATTGTTGATTTGTGGATATTCAGGGATGTAGCGAGACGGTTTAAGGGATCCCTCCTTGCTTCACTAAAGGTAGGACTCCTCGTGGGGACCGTACTATCCGTCGTCTCCGGGATCTACATCTATGACGTCAGCAGAGATATTATAGTAAGTCTCATGTCAGCAACTGTAATCCTAACATATATAATGTGGCTTATCTCCCTCAATATTCTCGACGCAGCCCGACCTGTGATGGTATCTGTCCAGAGGCTACTAACAAGACTAACTTACGTAAGCCTAGTAATATTGCTCGTATACTTATTAGCTAAGGGACTAATGGGATCCTTAACCGCTCTAATAACTGGCTATGCAGTAGGTGTTGTTCTCACATATTTTTGGACTAAGAAAAGGATAGAATTCAGGTTAGAAGAGGTAGCTTCTGTTAGTATAAGAGAATTACTGGGCTTAGAACGTATAAAGGCAGGAATTTACAGAGGCCTAATGATGGTTTTTCTGAGCTTAGATGCTGTACTTGTACTGAAGCTGTTAGGTAGTTTAGTGGTCTCGGCATTCTTCGTGTTGAGACTAATCACGAGTATATTATCCGAGTCTGTTAACATCTCACTGAAATACCTCCAATATGCCGGGCTAAAGGGGGATAGGGCTAAGAACCTATTATTCTTGCTGAGAATGGAGCTAGCAATTGTCGCAGGGCCCTTAGTCTTCATCGCCTACTACAATGAGCATACGATATACGTGTTGAACCCTAGCTACAAATGGATAGCACCATTAATAGTGTTTGTCAGTATAGAATCAGTTGTTCGCTTGTTGACTAATGGGGTTATGAATATCTTGTTAGGGGAGATAAGATCAAGAGACGTAGAGGAAGCACATTATATCGAAAAATACTTTAGGATACGATTCTGGCTAACAATTATATACATAATGTACGTTGCAGTCCTTGCATACGCCTCTATGCAGGGATTATTGCTAAATACAGACTACTCATTCATCAAGCTATGGATACTAGGATCACTTGTAGCATGGATAGGACACCTAGTATCATATGTGACGGTGAAAGAGTTCAGAGAAAGATTACCCGCTAGACTATTATCAAGCAATGTAATAGGACCCCTACTCTTATACATTGTAATAGGTATAATCCTTGTCCAGTTTATAGGGCCAAGATCAGCCCCAAGCCCCTACTTCTGGGAGGAGATCAGCATACTGCTTAAGCCCGCAATCCTATACTACGTACTATATCTTGCAATCATAGTTGTCC
This sequence comes from uncultured Desulfurococcales archaeon, assembly GCA_964425855.1. GTDB lineage: Archaea > Thermoproteota > Thermoprotei_A > Sulfolobales > Acidilobaceae > S143-63. The sequence goes on from CAYROE010000083.1 coordinate 4,309, forward strand.
TGGATAGAGACATTGGGAAAACAATAAGCCTTATTATAAGAGAAAGGATGAAATAACTCTAATTCTGCAGGTTCAATATAACTTAGAATAATATATTTCGCGTTCTTATGCGTAAGTACGAAGACCTGCTTCATTGGTTCAGACAATAACTTACTAACTAATTCCTTCTACGAAGAGAACACTAACCGGTCCAAGCTATGGATCGGTGAACAGCCCGTGTTTAAAGGAAGATGGCCATTCGAGTCAAAACCTCTACTAATATTCTGGGAAACCACCAAAGCGTGCCAGCTGGCATGCAAACACTGTAGAGCAAACGCGATAACAGAACCATTGCCGGGCGAGTTATCAACTGAAGAGGCGGTCAAGTTATTAGAAGAGATCGCGGAATTCGGAAAACCCAGCCCCATATTAGTATTCACGGGTGGAGACCCGTTAATGAGGAGAGATTTCTGGACATTAGTAGAATATGGCAGGAGCCTCGGACTCCGGATGGCCGCAGCACCGAGCGTTACGCCTCTCCTGACGAAGAGGACAATGCATAGGTTAAAGGAGAAGGGAATCTCAAGCATCAGTATAAGCATTGATAGTTATCGGAGAGAAGTACATGATATGATTAGAGGAATACCGGGTACACTGGATAGAAGTCTCAAGGCCCTGGAGTGGGCGAAGGAGGCCGGCCTCCGGGTCCAGGTTAACACAGTTGTGATGAGAGAGACAGTCATAGACCTCCCAGGAATGGTGAGATTACTTTTAGTGAAAGGAATCAAGGTATGGGAGGTATTCTATTATATTCCAATAGGTAGAGGAGGCAGAGAAAGCGACCTCACACCGGGTGAGTGGGAGGATGTGAGCCATTTCCTCTACGAGGCTAGCCGTTACGGTATAATGATAAGGACTGTTGAAGGACCTATCTTCCGGCGCGTTGCATTGACAAGGAAATACTATGAAAACAAGGGATTATTGGATAAACTAGATGAGGATCTAGGAGAATTATACCATAAGCTAATAGGCGAGCTAAGGAGCCTTCTAGGAGAACCAGTAGGCGAAGCTAAGGCTCATACCGTTGGAACTATGGATGCTAGAGGAATCGTCTTTGTATCTTATGACGGGAACATCTATCCTAGCGGGTTCCTACCATTATCGGCTGGAAACGTAAAAGAACAGAGTATAGTAGAGATATATCGCCGGAGCCGGTTGTTTAGCACGCTAAGAGAAAAGCTCACTGGAAAATGTGGAAGGTGCGAGTTCCGCAGTATTTGTGGTGGTAGCCGGGCGAGGGCTTACGCTGTAACCGGGGATCCCTACGCAGAGGATCCCGCATGTATGTACGAGCCAGGATCTCTTCCCAGCGAGGTGATAGAGGACATTGCAGTACCTGGACGAGCTTGATAAAAGGATATTGATGGAGCTACAATATGAGTTTCCTAGGGACGCTTATCCATTTGATATCGTAGCAGAGAGACTAGATATGAAAGTAGACGAGTTAGTCGATAGAGTAGGCTTGCTGCATAAGGCTGGCATATTGAAGAGGATAGGCTTCTACGTAAACTATAGAAGCATCGGGCTTAAGGCGGCATTGATAGCTTACGAGTCCAAAGGACTAGTCAAAGAACTAGCCGAAATTTATTCAAGAGACAAGCTAGCAACACACGTATATCTTAGAGACCACCCTATATACGATGTATGGGTGGTTACTAAGAGAAAAACCTTAGAGGAACTAGTGAAGCACGCCTCAGA
>CAYROE010000084.1:0-5937 GCA_964425855.1 uncultured Desulfurococcales archaeon
TTCATCCTTTGAGTACCCTCCTGACGGCGTTATTGTATGCTTGGTAGAAGAGTGCTGCTTCATTGTCTCCATGAACTATGCTTGTGAAGAGTGCTTCGAGCTGGCTGGGCGCTATGAGTACTCCGTGACGCGTCATCTCTTCATGGATTCTTATGTAGAGATCCTTACTCTGGGACGGTATATCCGAAGGCTTCTCAACGTTCTCCACTCCTAGATAGAACTGTAACATTGACTCAACCCTATTCACAGCATATGTAACACCTGCCGAATCTAGAATATCTCTTATTATATCCTCTATTGCTCTTGCATGTTTGACTGCTCTTCCTAGTCCTTCCTTCTCGAGAACGTCCATTGTTGATAGTCCAGCGGCCATTACTAGTGGATGGCCGTTAAAGGTTCCTGCATTGAACACTTTGCCTACAGGAGTTATTAGATCCATTATCTCGCGGCGGCCTGCCACAGCTCCGATGGGGAGGCCTCCTCCAATAATCTTACCTAACGTCACCAAATCTGCTTTTACACCGAAGTACTCTTGTGCCCCTCCAAGAGACAATCTAAACCCTGTTATTACTTCGTCGAAGATAAGTACGGCGCCGTATTTTTCCGTTAGTTTTCTCAGTTTAAATAAGAACTCCTTGCTTGGCGGTATAACTCCATAATTCCCTATTACTGGTTCTACTATTACTCCCGCTATTCGATCCCCGTATTCCAAGAATATGTCTTCAAGCCCGCCAGGATCATTGTACTCTGCTATGAGTGTTAGCTTCGAAACCTCTAGTGGTATGCCAGGACTTTTAGGTACTCCTAGATGACCTGCTGCGCTTCCAGCTGATACAAGTAGATAGTCGTGGGCACCATGATAACAACCATCGAACTTGATTATAAGATCCCGACCAGTATATGCTCGTGCTAGTCTTAGTGCTAGCATTGTTGCTTCTGTCCCGCTGTTCACGAAACGTATTTTTCCACCTGGATACACGTGTTCAAGTATCTTCTCTGCAAGACTGATTTCTAGTGGGCTAGTAGCCCCATATAACCATCCGTATTCAACGGCTTCAATTATCGCCTTCCTGACCTCCGGATGTGCATGGCCAAGTATCAGCGGACCGTATCCAAGAACATAGTCTACTAGTTTGCCCAGTGATTCGTCATAGATATATGGGCCTTGGCCCATGGCCACAAGTAGCTGTTCCGGCCTAGTAAGCGCCCGGATCGGACTATTTACTCCGCCCACCAGTACCTCTTTTGCCCTCTTTAGAAGCTCCTCTTTTTCCACCATAGAACTCACCTGTTTTCAAGGTATTTGACCACATCTAGGGCATGGTATGTTATAATTATGTCGGCTCCCGCCCGCTTGATAGAGGAGAGGACCTCTAGGACGAGGTTCTTGTAGACACCTAGACCCTTCTCTGCTAGTAGTCTTATCATGTTGTATTCTCCGCTAACATTGTACGCGGCTAGTGGATGCGTCGGTATACTTGTGTGTAGCCTATAGATTACGTCCAGATAGGGTAGCGCAGGCTTCACCATTAGTATATCGGCTCCCTCCTCTACATCCATCAATGCCTCCTTTAGGATATCCTTTGTATAGCTTGGATCCATTTGGTATGTTGAACGGTCCCCCCATTGAGGACTACTATCCATAACGTCGCGGAAGGGGCCATAGAAGCTACTAGCATATTTTACGCTATAGGACATGATACCTACGTCGCTGTATCCGTTTTCGTCTAATGCGCTTCTTATAGCGGCCACTTGTCCGTCCATCATACCGCTTGGCGCTATGATGTCGGCTCCTGCTTCTGCTTGTGAAACAGCGATTTTCTTATAGATTTCCAGTGTGAGGTCATTGTCTATACATTTGCCCCGCCTACAATCCACTGGTACCCCACAATGCCCGTGGCTAGAATACCCACATATGCAGAGATCCGTTATTAGGACGGGTTCCCAGCCCATCTCTTTCCTTATCTTCCTGAGAGCTTCCTGGACTGGGCCATCCCTAGCATATGCCCTCGAAGCTTCCGTGTCTTTTTGGCTTGGTACACCGAATAACAGGAAGGCCTTTACGCCATAATCCAATGCATCCTGTATTAAATCCACTAGTTCGCTTGACCAGGGAGGATAATATTGGTGTCCGGGAAGCGACTTAATCGGTTTAGGCGTCGTGATCTTTTCATTGACGAATACAGGTAGCACAAGGTCGCTCGGCGATATATAGACGTCTCTCACAAGGCTACGTATAGATGGAGATGACCTAAGACGTCGAGACCTCATCACTGGGAATCTAGGGAGCTTGATCATGTTCCTCCACCATATTCCTCGACAAGGATCCTGACAAAATCATCGAAGGAAGAAGCCTCCCTCGAGGCTCTCCTGAGGGAGACAAGAAGTGGGTGAAGAAGTCTCCTCATGTATCGCTCAAGGATCCTTCTATCACCATTGACTGGGAACTGGTCTAGTAGTTTCTCACCATATTCCAGTATGGTCTTAGCCGCTGTGGATACTTGTGCTTCTAGAAGTTTGTGGACTAGATTCTTTAGCTCCTCGCTTATTATCTCTTCAGCTGTAGGTATCCATCTAGCCCGATACTGTATCGACTCCCGGAGTACATCTCTAAGATCCTCTAAGTGGTAAACACCAGTTGTTTTCACTGTCACAGGGGGAATCGAGAGATCTATGATTGTCCCAGCCTTAATCCTCGTTAGGTCCGGTCTATACCCTGTCACAGCTATAAACACTATATTATAGGCCCCAGTCAGTTCATCAAATTCGATCGCCCTGGCATTCCTACAGTGGGACGAGACCTTTTCGGCCCTCGAGAGACTCCTAGACGCGACAACTATGTCCAATGCCTCCTCACATATAAGATAGAGTATCCTCTGGGAAACCTTCCCAGAGCCTATTATGAGAACTCTTCCTAGATCCTTTCCCGACAGAGTCTTAGCAAGTCTAACGGCTGCATAAGGATATCCTGCTCCGCCTTCCCCTATCCCTGTCTCGCTGCGGACCCGTCTACCAGCCATAATCGCGCTTCGGAATACCGTGTCTAGGAGCCGTGTGACTCTTCCATGGGATCGGGCCTCGTTCAGTGCTCTTCTAATCTGTCCGAGTATCTCGTGCTCGCCTAGGATCTGGGACTCCAGGCCTGCTGCGATTCTAAAGAGTCTAAGGGCTGCCTCAGGGCCAGTTATTAATCTTGGTTCTCCCCCAATGCTCTCTATTAGTTCTACTAGTGGTTCTACGTCTCGGGGATCATCCAGATAAACCTCAAACCTATTACAGGTTGACAAGATAACTATTCCTTGCGCGTCTATGAGTCCATATGCTTTTTCTTTTAGCTCTCCGAGTCTTCCGATAATGTCAAGGCTTGATTCTTTATGTGACGTATAAACTGCGACGAGGCTATTGAGCGGGTTGTCAGCGATCATTCCGTTTAGACCCGGTTCCATAATTGAGTCTGGTCATTATTCACGATGTGTAATTATACTTGTATACGCATATCCCACTCGTACTTATATGTAAGTATGCGTTTTATTATCGCCTAGACGTGAACGACCAGAGACCATGGTGCACTTGTAGTTGATAGTGCTCCTAGCACATAGACCAGGGAACCCTGAGAGTATAAGAGACCTTCATGATCTCTCACATACTGTACAGGCCTTAACCGGTGTCGAGACCAAAGTCCGGAGTTATGAAGAAGTAGATGATATTACTAAGGGACATGCGTTTATCTTGTCCCTTGCTCCAGGCGGCCATTATGAAGCAGTGAAGAACTCTCTTCTCGGAAAAACTGTAAGGATTCACGGTCCTATCCCGGTAGAGATACTTTCCCTTCACCTGGCTAGGATATTGAACTGGAACAAATGTAGAAGAGCCATCATAGTTTATTGGCCTTCACATAGATTCAAGGAAAGACACATGTCTTCGATCAAGAAGGCAACTGAGCTCGCCGAGAAAATCACTCGATACAAGATCATGCCAGTGGGTCTAGACGAGTGGAGCCTTTATCGTGGAGGAGACGAGTGCACCGTGACGTTGAGCTTGTTACAGGGAAGCAGACTTTACAATATGTTAAAAAAGGAAGACCGTAATGTTATCGATGGATCACTTCTACCCTTTTCAAGGGATTTACTCGCGGTCTGGATAACTGATACTGTTAGATATAATTTCTAGTGCTCTTGTAAATGCCTTCTCTTCTTCTCCTTGCGAGACATACCTCTGAAATACCTTGTCCTCTTCTATAACAAAGTATAGTGGGAGCCTCTGTTTAGCGTCTTTGATATTAGTCTTCATGTATTTCTTTATCCTGGCCATGACCCTGTACATTGTGGCTAGACTGCTATCCTCCAAGCATTTTCTTATCCTATCTCTAGCTATACGTGCCGCAATACCTGTCTCGCCCAGACTAGTCACAGCGAACCTGAGACCATAACTTGTCTCGCCCTGGAAGGGTACTATTACATTCCCTTTTTCTGCATCTACACCGTTATTCACGAGTTTCCTCATTTTACGGGCGTACACTACGGCCTTCCGGTCGATAACGTCTACTCCAGTTGCTATGACGACTAGATCGGCCCACTTGATAGCCTCCAGGAGGTTACTCTCTTGTAGGAGATCTGTCTTGAAGAGCTCTATCTTATATCTGTCTGCGTATTGTTGTAGCGAGTCCGTGAATCTAAGCGCATAGACTCTTACCTTGGCACCTGCTTCAGCAAACATTTTTGCTCTTCTCTCACCCAGCTGTCCGCCCCCTAGAACCGCTACTCGCATACCTGTAGGATCAATGTATAGGGGTATCCAGGCTCTTTTCATGGCTTCCACCTCTCGGCTATCTCTGCTGGGTTAATGAAGCATGCTGGATCATCTCCCCAGAAGTCTCCTGTTACAGTTAATGCCCTGTTCCTGCTACCTCCACCACACACGTTTTTGAAAGGACACGATCTACACTTGTTTCCTCTTAGACGTGACGCAGTATCTATGAATGGTTTGAGCCTTGGATTGTCTTGTGATAGAATTTCCTGGAGACTCTGTCTTCTTAGATCGCCAATCACCACGTAGTCTATGAACTGGCATGGCCTAACTGTCCCATCGGGATATATGCTAGCAGTTTTCCTTCCACAGTCTCCCTGCGAGCCCAGTAACTCTAGATACTCGTAAAATTCCTGCCTGTTGCTAGATAGCTTATCTGCGAGATAGATACCAGCGAAATTCATTCTTACCAAGAGTATTTCGAGTACTCCATCGTATTCCTTGGCTTTCTCCACTAAATCATCGATCAGTTCTCTCAGCATTTCCCCACGTGGTACATGAGAGATAATCTTTGCCCCACGACCTACCGTATCTAAGAGATATATGCTAACCCTCTGTAATCCTAGATCCGCGGAGAAATCTATCATCGAGGGAACTTCCTCTATGTTCTGCGTTGTTACGGTTACTCTAAGACCCGTTGGCAAACCCGCCGCCACGCTATTCTTCATACCTTTTACAGCAGCTTTCCACGCTCCCCTTACTCCTCTAAATTTATCGTGCTTCTCTGGATCCAGGCTATCCAGGCTTATCCCGACATAGCTTATGCCAAGCCTCTTCAAGCGCAGAGCATTTATATGATCTATCAATGTACCGTTAGTAGACACGCTTGTCTTTGGCTTACCCATTTCATGGAAATACTCTAGGGTTTTCCAGAACTTTTCTGAAATAAGAGGCTCTCCCCCTGTGAACACTACTAGGGGGATACCATGCTCTACGATCTGTCTAGCCACCTCTAGAGTCTCCGCCAATGAAAGCTCAGGTAATGAAGCATCTGGGCCCGCGTTAATATAGCAGTGCTGGCATCTTAGATTACATTTATACGTGATATTCCAAAATACTACTGGCCTAATAATACTGGTGAACCTACTGGGCCTCCCTCTATGATAACGGCCCTTTATCCTAGTAGATACC
>CAYROE010000085.1:0-5910 GCA_964425855.1 uncultured Desulfurococcales archaeon
CATATATGACCGGATATCCGACAATACTCATCGCCTCCTTATCCCACACACTGTCCCCTACAAACATTACATTACTCAAAGGGACACCATATTCTCCTGCTATACGCTTAACTACCCGATCCTTTCTTACTCCAACAAGTGGTTTACCTCCTGGCACAAGTTTTCCTCTTTTATCGTATGATAATTGATTAGCCAGCCAGACGTCTGCCCCTATCTCTCTCGCCACTCTTTTTGCAAGGAGATCTATGCCGCCACTCACTATACCTATAATTATACCGTGCTTGCGTAGCCATCTTGCTACTTTTACCGCGTTTTCTCTTACTTGAACGTCCTTAAACATTTCTTGTAGATTCCATATAGTAAGTTCTCCATTGGTGGCTTTAACCCAGAGGCCTGTGTCTAGCTCCATCCACTTTATGTAGTCTATTTCTCCGTTCTCGAACTGTTCTTTGATTCTTTTGGCCTCCCCGTCTACTCCCAGTAGCTTATGAATGTACTCCCAGCTACTCTTTATTGGGACTAATACGCCATCCATATCAAATAATACCATTCTGATCTTCCGATGCATCTCTAGGCACTCTCAAAATTAGACTCTAATGCTAGAGCCCTGCTCTCTTTGAGAACTCAAATATTGTTATACCAACTATCTTATCATCTTTTATGCCGACAACTACGTCGTCACCGATCATTATGCTCTCGTCTGGCTCCTCCATGCCGAAGTTAATGTATAGGATATCGCTTTGTTTGTCATATTCTATCCAGAGCTTCTCTATATCAGCAACCTTCAGTTCCCTCGCCCTGTTCAAGGCTTCTTGATATTCTTTTAGCCTATCTTCTTTGCTCATAATTCCCACACCTCAGTATAGTGTCCTAGGAATGCATAAGGTTAGCATTGAGGGAAAAATAGTATACTCGTGGATACAGGTTCACTTGAAGCCTGGGGATCTCACTTTTAGGACGTCCTTGTTAACTAGTGTTGGGGGCACCTCTCCCTTGGCAAACGCTATGAGGTTCTCTGCTACGATGTCGGCCATCCTGGTTCGAGTCTCCCAGGTCGCGCTACCTATATGAGGCGTTAGTACGACGTTGTCGAGCTTTGTTAACGGATGATCTGGGCTTATCGGTTCTTCTTCGAATACGTCTAGTGCGGCTCCTGCTATCCATTTTTCTCTTAGAGCTTTTACGAGTGCTTCAGTGTCTATTACTTTTCCGCGGGATGTGTTGACTAGATATGCTGTTTTCTTCATTTTCTTGAGTTGTTCTTCTCCTATCATGTGGTATGTTTCGGGTGTTAGTGGGGTGTGTATCGATATTACGTCTGCTTCTCTTAGGAGAGTGTCTAGATCTACGTATTCTGCTCCGAGCTCCTTTTCTATTTCTTCGGGTAGCCTGTTCTTGTCATAATAGATTATCCTCATTCTGAATCCTTTTGCTCGTTGTGCTACTGCTCTTCCTATTCTACCCATTCCTATTATGCCTAGGGTTTTACCGGTTATCTCGAATCCTAGGAGCATCATTGGATGCCATCCTGTACCGCTTCTGTACCACTCCCCTGATCTCACGAACTTGTCTGCTTCTACTATACGTCTGGTTACCGCCATTATGAGTGCCCATGTTAGGTCTGCTGTTGCATCTGTTAGAACGCCGGGTGTGTTGGTAACGTATACTCCTAGCCTGGTCGCACACTCTGTGTCTATATTATCGTATCCTACGGCGTATTGTGATACTATACGTAGGCGTGGCTGTGCTGATTCGAGTAGGTTGCAGTCTACTTTGTCTGTTAGAAGCGTAATGAGCGCATCACTCTGCTTAGCTTTCTCTAATAACACCTCGTATGGAGGTGCAGTATACTCTGGCCAGACTTCTACTTCATAGTATTCGCTTAAGCGTTTGAATACGTTCCCTGGTAATTCCCTGGTGGCGAAAAGCTTTGGTTTAGACATTATTGTTTCACCATTTATCTAATTAGTCTTGCCTGCCGGAAATATATGTGGAAGTACAATATAGTATAGTCAACCCTTCAGTATAAGTTGGGGGAAGATAATGGTTCTCGCCGGAATTATAAGTGATACACATGACAATCTCTCTAACACCCGTAAAGCAGCGAAAATATTCTTGGATGCAGGAGTTGATATCGTACTGCATCTAGGAGATATAATAGCTCCATTTACATTAATGGCTCTTGCACAAGGCCTTGAAGGAATACGCGTGGTGGGCGTCCATGGAAATAATTGTGGCGAAAAACTAGGCTTACAGAGAGTTGCACAGGGCCTAGGCATAGAGCTGTATGAGCCTCCCCACGAGCTGGTAATAGGTGGTAAGCGTATCCTCATGGTTCACGGTTATGGTAGCCCGGATATGACGAAGTCTATTGTATATTCTCTTGCTCGAGGAGGAGAATGGGAGATAATTCTATATGGACATACACATACTAGGGACAAGCAGTTTGTTAAAGGTAAACTCGTCCTTAACCCTGGGGAGGCAGCCGGAGTGCTGGAGAAGCCTAGTATCGCCTTACTTGATATTGAGTCGTTGGATGCGAGGTTCATTGACTTATGAAGAAGAGCCTGTCACCGAATAAAATTGACTGTTCGGGTTTCGAGACCTTAATAGATGCCTTGCTCAGGTACGATACTGAGCAGACTGGGCTATTCTTCGGATATATTATTGATGATGTAGCCCTCTGCCGTGCCTTCTTTCCAGCCAAGAACATAGAAGGAAGCAGTGTCAGGTTCGAGATGGATCCCTGGGACATCGTTGTGGGTCATCTGGTAGCTGAAAAATATGGTTTAGATCTAGTAGCCGTTTTCCATACTCATCCCTGTGGTGTATCCCGTCCGAGCGGGTTGGATCTCAAAGGTATGAAGTTCTGGAGGGTTCCTTGGATCATTGCATCGCGACAAGAAACCAGGGCTTTTATACTGGTTAATGATGATGTCCGAGAATTATCTATCAAGTTTTTATACGGTTAGGATTTATTGATATTTCGACAAGAGACGGAGAGCACTGACTCCCGAGGACAGGTGCTAATAGCTGCCCTATATTGAGGCCTTGAGCTAACCGCGGTGCAAGGATATGAGTACTAGAAAGAAGAGTAAGGGGCTGTTGAGCTCTATAATGATAATATTAGCTGCCGCAATTTCAGGACTCGTTTATAAAACAACTAGTGATCCGATAATCGCAACTATCGCTGGCAGCTTGGTGTTCTACCCTATTCCAGTATATTATTTGGGGAAGCTTAGACCCTATAGAGCGTTAGGCGCTGCTATACTTACACCGATGGTGGCGGGAGCCATCTCCTATATTGTATTATATCTACAGGGAGCCTCTCCACATTGTCCAATCAACAAGTACAATATTCTATTCTATGGGAGCTTAAGCCTTATAACGGCAGGCTTGTCGGGATACGCGTCGTCAACTGTAATATGGTTATGCATAATAGGCTCGCTGTCAGATTCGACAATATTGTCATCTGCTTTCAGCGTAATTCATAGCGCTATAGGAGGGCTTTTCTTCTCCTACACTACGATACTAGGTCTTATCATTGCTAGAAGTCTACAGCATCCACATACGCTGAAGACTAGGACAATATTTGTTATCGTTGCTGGAACGATCATATTGTATGTTCTCTATATTGGGCTTGATATAGGGGGAAACGAGTTTTCCTCGCTAATGACAAGGTTTTCAAGTATTCTTCATAGCCGTCTCTCAACGAAATAATTGTGGCGGTTCTATTAGAGTCTAGTCAAAGAGAGTACTGTCTCGACAAGATGACCGAGCGAGAAAACATATTCTCGAAAATCTAACCCCTATTCTATTCTTTGAGAAGTTTAGGAAGCGTCTTCTTGAACGGTTGATATACTATTCCTTTCTCCGTTATTATACCAGTTATATATTTGGGAGGTGTGATGTCGAAGCTGGGGTTGTAGACGTCGACATCCTCTAGTGTTAGCCTGTATTTTCCTAGTATTGTTCTTACCTCCTCCGGATTCCTTATTTCTATAATTATGTCGTCTGGATTCCAGGACTCCTGTATTGTACTGGTTGGAGCCGCGACATAGAATGGCTTATCATTGTCATGGGCTGCTAGTGCGACCATATAGGTGCCTATCTTGTTTGCTGTATGGCCGGTTAGTATGATTCTATCTGCACCTACTATAGCCATATCGGCCATATTGTTTCTGAACACGATTCCAGGCATTCCATCTGTTATCAGCGTGAACGGTATTCCCTCTTTCTTGAGTTCCCATACGTTGAGTCTTGCTCCTTGTAAGACTGGCCTCGTCTCAGTCGTTATTACTTTGATTTTCTTTCCTTCATACCATGCGTATCTTATTACTCCTAAGGCTGTCCCAAAGCCGCTTGTTGCTAGGGCTCCTGTATTACAGTGAGTTAGGATCACGTCACCGTCGTCGATGAGCTTTGAACCGTGACGTCCTATTTGTATGTTGGATTCTACGTCTTCTAAGTGTATGGTTGCAGCCTCAGTTAAGACTGCCTCTCTGACCTTGTCTGGGTCTGTTGTTAATTTAGCCGTCTCTTTTGCCTTTTTCATAACTCGGTCGAGTGCCCAGAACAGGTTGAATGCTGTAGGCCTCGTGTTTTTAAGGACATTATAGGCTGATATTAGGTCTTCTACCAGGTCTTCTACTGTTTTTGCCTTACTGTATCTAGAGGCCAGAGCCATTCCGTATGCTGCAGAGACTCCTATCGCTGGTGCTCCTCTTATTTCTAGGGTTTTGATCGCTTGTGCTATTCTATTATAGTCTCGTGTTCTTCTATAGACTTCTTCGAATGGTAGAAGCCTTGTGTCTAGCCAGACGAATTCTTCTTTTTCTATGTCCCAGTATACGCTCTTGATTTTAAGGTAATCCTCGTATGATTCTAGTTTTTTGAATGGTTCTATCACTGTTTGTACACCACGATGTGTTATTTTGTTGGCCTTGGATTATAATAGTATAGTGTAGGGCTTATATTAAGGATTTTTCGAAAGGGACGCTATGTAAGTTACTATTGTCTGGCTTAGTATAGCGAAGGATAAGGAAAGAATAGTGTAGTGCTAGAAGTACTCCTCTTCTTCTGCTAGTCTGCTCATTATCTTATTTCTCGCCACGTAGAATATGCTTGCGACTATTATTATGCCGACCATTCCAATTGTTAATGGCAAGTATCTCTTTACAATTACTTTTGGCCCAGGCTCAAGTGGTATTGTTACTGACTGCTGGGCAGGTACATTGACCGCTATCTGCGCTGGCTTGTAGCCATCTGCTGTCACCATTATTTGATATCCTCCGTAGGATCCCGAGAATACTATTTGTCCGTTGGCATCTGTTTTTAGGGATGCTACAAGGGTTCCTAGATGGTATACTTCGACTAGCGCGTTTTGTATTGGGTCTCCTCTGTCGTCTACTACGTAGACTGTTATCTGGTATTGTTTGGGTATTAGGTTGATCTTTAATGATTGATCAGCCATTAGCGATATTGATACTGGACTGGGGTTCTGGAAGTATGAGTCGGGTCCTGTATCAATTGAAATCGTGTATAGTCCGAATGGTAGGTTGAGTATTATTGTTCCATTGGTTACATTTGTTACTAGTGGTAGTCCGTATTTCTCGCCTCCGCTGCCTGCCCTTGTGACAGTTATTGTTACTTCTTGTGTAGTTGGACCATTTCTGACTGGGTCAAATACTATAACTGTTAGCTCGTAGAACTTTGGGTTAGCTACAATCTTGTCTGGGTTTGGTCCCGATGCCGTTATTATTATCTGTGTTGTTGTAGTATCGATATAGGAGTCTTCTGGTGGCTGTATTATTACTTGGTAGGTTCCGAGCCTTAGTCCTCTGTATGGTACTATTTTGCCTTCTATAACTTCTCCTTGTGTTACTTCGCCGGTCACGTCATGTACGAATA
>CAYROE010000086.1:0-5887 GCA_964425855.1 uncultured Desulfurococcales archaeon
CCAGTTTCTCGATCTTCTTTATTCTTTGAATAGAAGTATCATAAGCAGCCTTGGGAATTAACTTCATTCTATGCCAGTTGCTTATCAACTTCTTAATCTCACTAAGCTCACTAAGAATCTCAGAGAAATCAACACTTACCTCGGCCCTAGATTCTGCTTTACTCTCCGCTTTTGCCTCGGCTTTAACAATATTGATTACAGGGCTTTGAATAATTACTGTCCCAGCATTTATGTCCTGAACACCTGATACTATCCCATACACTATATCAATAGAATGCCGTAAAGCTTCAGAAACATTCCTAGCTCCCAGCTTTTCAATAATAATATCTAGTTTTTCAAGATAGTCAATGCTTATTCTAAAATTCAAGACAATGTTCTTCTTATTATATATATTAATATGTTTGTAAGACGTAAGACGTTGTCTTACACGCTCTTTATTATTATTTATATTTGTAAACAGTTTACTGGAGTAAACACGCTCCTTATTATTACTAGTATTGTTTTCGAGAACAGTAGCCATCACTCGATCACCTTGATTCGTTTAAGTGGATCTCCATGTTTTTTGAGAATTTCTCTGACCTTCCGTATGCTGCATCCACATATTACTGATATATAGTATAGTGAGTAGCCCTGCTCCCGCTCCTTCAACACACACTCAACAAGATCAGCCATCACAAGGTCACCTTGTTGTATATGCCTAGTTCTTCTGCATGGCTTATTTCTTCGTCAGGCATAGAGTCGAAATTTATCATCTAATTCACCTAATTATCCTTGGTTCTTCAAGATACTTTTCGATCCATGCGAGTGTTTGTTTGAGTATTGTCTGATCATCATATATGTTTGCGAGCTCCTTCGCCTTGCTTAGGATCTTCTCGAGCCTGCATATCTCACGCTCTACTTCTCGAAGCGCTACTGCGTAGTCCAGGATGTCTGGGAATTTGTCCAGGAACCGCTCAGCCATGTATAAGCCTTTTATCTCTAGGGTATAGCCGCCATTGTATTTCCTATAGCGTATCTCACCGTCGAATGATCTAATGGTTCTAACGCCGTCCTCGATTAGGAACTTGAACCCCTCGAAATATGATCTGTTCCAGAACAGTATGTGTAGTTTATCCTCGTATTTATCGAGAAGCTTCTTAATCTCTTGCTCCACGTTTCTAGCTCGTTGCTCTAGAACGCGGAGTCTGGCAATAATATCATTTATATTTCTAACCAGTACCTCGGTCATTCTCTCACCTTGGCCTTCATTATCTCATTTCTGATCGCCTGTCTGATAAACTCGCTTCGCGACTGATATCCCTGCTCTCGTATTATTGCATCAATTATTTGGATAATTGTATCGGGAACACGAACAAGGACAGGTTTAATTTTAGGTTTTTGCGGAGTCTTGATTTGGGACATGTTATCACCTATCTGTATAATAGATATCTAGATAGCTATTAAATATCTTTTGATTAATAGATATCTAACAAATTTATATATAAAGTTACAGATATATCCATCAATAATACAGATATCTAAAAAGGTGATAATGTCTTGGCCCGAAGAAAAGTATTGTTTGGCGAGGAATCTAGGATATTGGTAAAGCTACTAGAACTAGGGAAAGCTGATATTACAACACTTGTTAGGGAACTAGGTTTTAGCAGACAGGCAATAACAAATAATGTCGAATTATTAATCAGACATGGGTTAGCTTATGACGAATACGAAAGATATCCGCCTAATAGGCGATTCATATATCTCACCGAAAAAGGCAAAAAAGTGGCTGGGAGAATGAAAGAAATTTTGAAGATCATCGAAGATTAAGCTCACTACTTATCTGATAAAAAATCTCTTCTTGGAAGCGTGTTCTTATTTTCAGTATTTTATTATATGCTTCTTCAAGTGACCTAGAATCACGGATCTCGCCTAGTATGTAGTCAAGTAATACGATTAGTTCTGCTTTACAGTTCATATGTTTCACCGGGAATATACTAGGTGTCTTCCTGGGATTTCATTCTTTAATTATGCAATTGTTTTTAGTACGAATAGTTTTGGAGCGGTGTATGTTTTAGACAGTTGCTTCTATTAATCTTTGTCTCTCCCATCGCATTATTTGTTCTATGTATCTGTTGTATTCTTCCCAGTCTTTCTGTGTCCAGTCCTCATATCTTGATAGACCTGTCCGTAGAATGTTCTCGACAAATGATTTAGCATATTCGTAGCCCTGCTTCCAATCAATTTCTGTGGCCCAGTCCATTGCTCTCCAGTCTATGCCTTTTTCTCTTGAGTATTTCCTTATGTAGTAGGCTAGCCATAATACCATGACATAGTACCATATCCTGAGTGGTTTACGCTTGTACTTGTCTGGGATCATGCTCCACAAGTAATCTGCTATACGTTTTGTTTCATCGTCAAATCTTCTCTTAAGCTTCTTGGCTACATGTTCTCCTAGCTTCTTAGTAGCTTTTAGTTTCTTCTTTGATATTCTCCTTGTTTTACCGAATACTACTTTCTCTATGTGTCCATCAATATGCTTGATTAGGATAACTAGTGCTTTCTTTTGCTGTGTAACTTTCTTCACTATTTCTCTTGCTTCTTTGACGCTTACACCGTATTTCTTAGCTATTTTATCCAGGGCTTCGGCTAGTTGTGCCAATCCTATCTTCTTGTCGAGGTACGCTCTTCCTATGCGGTCAATATAATCTACTAGTCTTCCAAGGCTGAATTTCTTTAGCTTGTTAAGTCTTCTGAGAATAAATGTTCTCCTTACCCATAGCTGCTTGGTGAACTTTATTGTCCTGCCCTGCTTATTCTTGGTCTTCAGATCCGCCAAGTCTGCGAGTTGCGCCATACATAGCTCGACAAACTCTTTACGTGTATTGACGCCTGGTCTGCCATTGTCATTAACTGCTTTGAATATGCTATATTTGCCGAAGTAGATCTGTTTCTTCATTGTATCATCTCCTCAAGTTTTCTAAGAACTATTATGAATGAACCGAGCGTTAGTGCTAGACCGCCTGTCGTCGCCGCGGCTGTTGACACTGTCTTGATGGTCTCGCTGGTTTTGTTGAGGGTCTCATTTATCACCTGTTGGTTAGCTATGGTTGTTACTGTTGATTGGGCTGAAGTTGATACACCTGACACATATTTTATCGATACAGTGCCGGATGCAAATACCGGCTGTACCCCGGTTGCTCCAACTATCATTGTTGTGTACTCTGTGTCGTATAGATCGGATATGATCTTGTCGTTCCCGCTCTGGTCCTCGATAGTCATCTTGCCATGGTCTACGTATATAATATATGTTCTCACACCGCTTGTCGAGTTCCACGTGTTTAACTCAATGTTCTTATACTGATCCGGATACGCTGCCGGCCCTGCATAGTAGTTTATTATCGCCTTCCCGTCCCCGTATAGTAGTAGTTCGAAGATATAACCCCTGGCATCTGTGTTGCCAGAACCCTTGAACGCGATATAGAAACTCGTGTCGTTGTACTTTAGTCCATAGCTGCTGGGCTTTAGATCACATACCGTTATAACTATCTCAAATTTTCCGTTGCTGTAGAAGGCATAGTAGCTGTGGCTGCTCTGTGTGTACTTTGCAGGATATACTGTGATAACTGTTTCTGCAAAACAAGCTATTGATGCCCCGATCAATACCAAGAGTGATAAAAGTAATACCATATAGATCTTCAAGCATCCCCCCAAGAAAAGGGGATAGAGAGCAAACATATATTTTGTGAAAAGCTGTTTTATGCTTCAAAAAGCTCAGTACTCAGACAATACTGCTAACGAGAACAAATATAGTGCTAGGCCGTAGAGTGTCAGGCTATTAGCCAACACGGCCAGTAATGTTGAAACCGCTCTCAACCCCCTTCTCCATAACATATAGACAACAATATATGTTACTGGTAACACTATGTAGAAGAAGCTGATACATGCCAGCCCAATATGCATTAGTGTATCGGATGGCACAAACAACATAACATACGCCAGCACAAAAGATAGCATAAAGCCCACGATAAAATAATCACTAGCTCTCAACAGGCTTCCCCGCTATATATAAGACCTGTACTCATATATTCTAGCTTTACTTTTAAAAAATAATTATTTTTGTGTTATTATTGTCCTAATATTTCATTCGGCCAAATATCGTATCTCCAATACGCATACTGAAGTAGTGCCGCTGTTGATACTATAGTTGTTTCGGCGTTGGTCGGTATAGGACCTAAGTATTCTGGCGGGGAACTTGTTCCCTTGAGGAAATCATCGATCAGCTTGGGCCTAAATGGTACGAATCCGAAGCTACCTATAGGACCATAGCTTACCAGGAATCCACCTGTATGATCCGGCTTCACAATAGTGTATACTGTTTTACCATCGTTAGTATAGTGTCCGGTGCCGTTCCATTGCAACGCTAATAGTACTTCAGCCATCTTATCGGGTATAGTCCATGGTATCTTGCCGTTTCCTGCAAGTATTGAGCCTAGTGCTAATGCTAATGCAAGTCTTATAGTACTGTATCCAGTTTGAAAAGATGTCTTTATTCCTATACCATCCCACTTATCTACTATTTTATTCCATTCAATTACTGCATAGTCCCAATATCCCTTGTACGCATAATATAGTCCAAGCCAGGCTAACCATAATGGATCCGAACTAATCGCTGTTATAAACAGTTTACCACCATCAATATGTGATAATTCGGCCACACCTACTATTTTGCTTTTGTAGGGGTATGCGGGATAAGGCTTCTCTATAAAGTTATGTATCTCAAAAGTCTCTAGAACTTTCTTAAACCCTACCCCGTAGTTGAACCATTTGCCATCCCAGAAGTGATCGGAACACGGGGCTTTGATATTCTCCATATATATTCAGCTCTGAAAGATTGGCAAGTAGATATCATATATGTGATAATATGCTCCCATATATATTTGTGTGCTGGGCGGGTTACTGTTGAATACGGCTGTAAGTATATCATCATCCATAGTCGCCGTCTCGGATATTAGGTTCTGATCTCTAGTCAATATGTATATTAGTACTGGTGCCAGCATGTCAACATGTCTTATTGAGGTTCTCATAGAAGGCATTGTTTCTGGTATAGTTGTTTCAAACGATGATGCCTCGCCGAGCTTTCCAAGATACTTGCCTGCAACATATAGTTCGGCATCTTGTATATTATAGGCTGGAAGTAGTGACACAACGGCGATCTTAGCGTGTGCATCGTAGGTGTGAGTGTCTGTATGATAGGTTCTTACTTCTTCTACTTTGAGTGTTCCTATAGTTACTAGCTGGTTTACATCAGGTCTGAATAGCTGTATATCAAGGTAGTATGTGTATGTTGATTGTATGTAGTTATTTCCCTTTATTGTGGATATAGATCCGTCATGTGCGGTCATAGTTGTCTGCATGGGTCCAAGATATATTCCAGGAATAAACCATGCTTCCCCTAATGAATTACCGTTAAATTTTAGATCACTGATATGAATTACAACCGGCAACGCAGGGTATTCACTAAATACTGTGTACGATCCTAGATCTCTCTTGAGTCTCATTAGGTATTGATAAGCCCTTTTTATTACTAACTTTATGTGGTCAGGATCTGGGACACTCGTAGCATGTACTGCCATCATTGGTAATGATGCTAATATTATTAACGTTAGGAGAATCGACACTAAAACCTTTTGTCCTAACATATCTCCCCCTGCTTATTCCTGAGGGATGCAATGTATTTCTAGTGAAAAGCTGTTTTATGCTTAATTGAGTTTACATAAGCTTTCTAATCAGTCTTGTAAGTGATCCTGTAACCATGAAGACAAGGCTCCAGCCGAGTATATAGTAGCCGAAACTATATGCATAGTCAGGTATAGGATTTATACTTTTAGCATGTGATCCTATTACTTCT
>CAYROE010000087.1:0-5589 GCA_964425855.1 uncultured Desulfurococcales archaeon
CTTCTGATGTAGAGTTTCCCAGTCATGCTCTTCCCACTACCCGTCTCTCCTATGATCACGAAATTGTAGTTGGGCATCCTGTACGGGTTGAAAACTATTGGGGATCCGGTTCGCAGGTTGAATCCGAGTAACACTCCCCCGGGGTGTGCTAGTTCTTCGCTTATAAATGGATATATGACTGGTGCGGCTCCATTAGAGGCTAGTAGGCCTTTCCAGCCGTTTATTGATAGACTGTAAAGTGATTGCTGGACTTTGCCGAGGAAGGGACTACTATAGTCTACTCCTAGAGAGTCGAGGAGCGCCTCTAGCTGTCTAGCACGGCTCCTAGCTTTCTCTAGACTCTTTGCTCTTACTACCAGAATAATTCTTAGTCTCAGTAGCTTGTAGCCACTCATAGCTTCTTGGAGAAGCAATCCTATGCTACTCCATATTGGGGCAAATCCTCCTACAGCATAATTCTGCAGCCTACTATGCTTCGCTCGTAGCCTGTCTATCTGGTTATAGGGTTCCAACATTATGTGGAGCTCATCAATAAGATCATACTCCGCGAAGGCTGCCTCTGGTAATTGGGGAGGCAGACCTGTAATAGCATAGCTTCTCGCAAAATAGCCTCCCTCCAATAATAGGAATCCTCCCCGTACAGGTTTAACAGGCCGAGGCCTCTCTATCAGGAGCATCCGTTCAGCATATAATCCTGCCAGGCTTGGATCATCCTCGTCTCTTGCCTCAATATAGAATCTTGGAACCCTATATGTTGACCCGAGTTCTTCCCATACAATAGAGTCCTCCTCTACGACAACATGTATCCAGGCCTTATCCTTCAACCCAGCGAGCCAGCGAGAGAATATAGAAATAAACCGGTCCCTCTCTTGCTCCGGCATATCCCAATATGGCCCAGATTCGATACGCCACCATGTCATCCCTATCTCCAATAGAAAAAAGAAATGGGGGACAGATAGGAGGAAAAGTCCCGATGGTTATATAAACGTGGGCAGATTAAGCAGAGGCTTGTCCTTCTAATTCTGTATTACTTATTATCGAGCGATCTATGTATTCGGTTTAGTATTCGTATGATTGGAATGGTTGAGGTAAATACTATTGTCATAAAGATAGTAAGTCCTGTTAATGAGGTTGGCATCGTTAGTATGTTATCGGTTATGAAACCCACCAGTTCAGTTACTTTAATTGCTGCTATGAGGAGTAGCGCTATTATTACAATCCGTTTATATGTTCCAAGTACACTATACACTCTCAAATTTCCCCACCTTTCATAATTTAAATAATATCAACTAGAAGGCTATATGTTATTCACATAATGAGTGTAGATCCTCTAGAATTCTAAACGACTCTTAAAAGATACCGTCTGAGGGATATCTGAGTCCCGTGGATCAAGATCTGAATACTGTGGACTCCCTTAGATAATTCGACTTCGAGATAGTATTTGCCGTCTCTCGTCTCAATTAAATATAATTTGTTATCGACTAACACGTCCACTTTGACTAGGGGTTTTCCGCTTGCTGGGTCGTATGCGTATCCTTCGAATTCTATTCTTGCTATTCCGGTTTCTTCGTCTGCTTTGATTGTTATTGGTTCTGTTTGTTTTCTTTGTTTTATCATTGTTTGTGTGGGTTTTGTTAGTGCTAGTTTTATTATAGGTAGATTGCTTTTGTCTGGCCTGCTTAGTGTGCTCCACATAATTATGCCTAGTCCTCCGGCTAGGCCTAGGAGTAGGCCTAGGCTTAGGGGGAAGGGTTCGTTTGTGATAGTAGGAGTTTTCCATAATAGCCCTAAACCTATTATTGCTATTCCTATTCCTATTGCTAGTATGTTCTTCAGGCTTAGAGGTGTTGTGCCCGCTAGGAGTATTGGCTCGTCTAGGCCGGAAAAATCCGGTGCCGAGTTTATCCTGTATAGTCTACGGGGCATGCCTAGGAGCCTCTCATAGTAGCCATGTTATTATCGCCCAGAAGCCTACACCGATTACTAAAGCGATAACCCCTCTTATAATCCATTTACCGCTATCTGGCGCACCCATTGCAAATTTTGCTCCGCCTACAAGTAGGGCTAAGAGTCCTACTACTATTAGAACGTACATGGCGAGGCCCAGCGCCTTACTTGCTAGGTTCTGTACTGGTTCTGGGGCTTCTGGTTGTGCGGTTATTGGTAGTGTCGTTGTAGTCTGTGCATGTACATGGATAGATAACATTAGTATTATGATGATCGAGACCAGCAGGGATCCTTTCATTATTATTACACCTCACTAGTTATGGTAGACTGGGGGACACGTGGGGGAGGAGGACTAGGCTTCCTGTGCATGCCTGGTCTACTCGTGTGAAGTTGCTTGTTGTCGTATTGTATGCTATTACGTCGTCTAGGCAGCCGCTTGCTACGTAGACGAGGTCGTGGGTTGTATTATAGGGACCTATTCTTTCGAGTTTGGGAAGCTGGTTGTTATCTGTTTTTAGAACGTCGCGGTAGTGGTATAGTGTTGTTGCTCCTGCCATTGTTATGCTTATTAGGAGGATCGCGGCAACTATATTGTTCAATCCTCCTCCCTCGCCGGGATCAAATAGAAAAATAGCACCTGGACTAGCTTGTGAACTTTACTATTTTCTGGCTCCCGTCCGTGAATGTTACTTTAACTACGTGGTCTCCGCTTGGCAGGTTAACGCTTACTACTTTGCTTATGCTTTGTCCTGGTTTAAGCGTATAGTTTGCTAGTCCTGATGCTGTAGTAACATTTGTGTTGTCTATGTATACGCTTGCTATTGTCACGCTTTGGGTGCCGGTATTGCGTAGTTGTATCTGTATATAGGTTGTATTTGTTGTGGTGGTGGCAGATGCAGTGACTTCTACTTGACGTGCTAGTGCCGATGCGGTGCTGTTTAAGTAGTTGTAGACGAGTGCGCCGCCTATGGCTACTAGGGCTAGGACTATAATTACGGCTGCAATATAGCTTATTCCTCGCCTAGCGGATAGCCTATGCATATTCTCACGCTCACTAGATACGCATAGTGGGGGACGTAGTCGTAGGGTTCTACTCTGTAGGTATGAAAGATATGGTTGTGAATGATCTGGGAGGTTAGGATCTTGTGTTATTACTGGACGTGCTGGGCCGGATTGTCTCCTTGTGGGGGTTTAAATATTGCCCGCAGGGATAGGGGTTTTTAAGTTTTTCTCCCCAGTGTCCATACTTCGTGTTCCCGAGATATGGTTGGTGGGAGCAGGCTGTCAAGTCCCCACTTTACAATGTGTAAACTGGGGAGTTGGCACACGCTTATGAGCTCTGGGATCACCCAACTAACAGTTAATGGGGATCCCATTGTCATACCAAAAAGCTCCCAAGCTAACACGCCACAAGAGGGGAATACTATTGTTCACTAGACTACTAATAAACAATACAAGGCTAGGAATAGACCGCGGAATCCTAGAAGAGAAGACGATCAATATACTAACAAGTATTCCTGGATGCAAGGGGAGAGGATGCGATGAGAGGAGCATGGCTGCAGCAATAGTATTCTACGTGGCCCGGTGGCTAGGGTCACCCATCAAGCCAAGCGAGGTATACAAGAGGATAACAGAGAGCATAGACTGGCTACGGATCCCCCGGCAAAGCTTCCACAACAGCCTCAACAGACTACTCGCACTCCTAGGACATAGCAGCATGTTCAAACGAGTCCTCTACGGACGCATAGGAGCAGAGATCTGTAGAAGTAATAGCAGTCCCCTGATCCTATGGGAAGCATACGGCTATACGCGTAGACCACCATGCAAAGGCAACTTAGAAACATGGCCTGGCCCGTCCCCTAAGAGTACACTAGTATGGAGAGCCAGTATGGCAGGTCTGCATATAAAGGTTGGAAGCGTGACGTTCGACGCAAAAATAGTAGCAGGCAAACTCTATGACTTCTTTGATCGTGACTGGTTCACAGCACGCGAGGCAGCAGTCGTCCTAGCAGTAACGCCACGGACAGCAAGCGCTCTGCTTAAGCGCCTCGAGGAGCACGGGATCATAGAGAGTAGGAGGCCAACTCAGGGAAAGAACATGAAGGAATACAGGCTTACGAAGGGGCTGGAACTTGAAGATACTTGAAAGCTATGGCATAGGCCCCGTCGTAATAGAATTAATAGACACGGGAACCGAAAAGATATTGAATGTAGTTGAGCCACCCCTACCTGAGGAGGCTAGCATTCTTTATTTAGAGCTCCGAGACTATTTCTCTCGCCACCTAGAGCTTGATCCGACAAGCGACGAAGATAGATGGATCGCTGCTGAACGATTAGGGAGGATAGAGGTTTATGGACAGTGGAAGCATACTATAGATTATTACTTGCTACGGGATTATTCAGGATACGGAAGAATCGATCCCCTCATTAGGGATCCGGATATAGAAGAGATAAGCGTAGTGGGAGGAGATCATGTCAGAGTAATCCATCGATCTGTTATTGGTTGGATAAGAACCAATATAATGCTAGAGGAATTCGATGCACGGCTTCTCGCGCAACGCCTGGCCATAAGGGCCGGATCAAGTGTTAGCCCGTTATTCCCGTTACGAGAATTCAATCTGCACGGAGATAGAGTATCAGTAGTTTTAGGAGGCTCAGGGGTAGCAGAGAGGACGAGCATCACCATACGGAAGCTTCGGGAAAACTGGGGGCTTGACAGGCTAATAGATGTACATATGCTGCCAAGAGAGCTAGCAATGCTCCTAGTAGAAGTACTCAGAAGTAGAGGAATGATCCTAATAGTAGGAGCACAAGGTACCGGGAAAACGACACTATTAGGAGCGCTCCTAGAACGGCTTCCAGAGTCTATGAGAATAGTAGCAGTAGAAGAAGTCCCCGAGCTGAAACTACAGCGAGGAAACTGGATAAGCCTACGCTCAAGGGAATCATATAGCCTAGACATAACAAGCGAGAAAACAAGGATATCATTCCGCGAGCTACTTAGAAGTGCGCTCCGAATGCGTGCAGATGTAATAGCTGTAAGCGAGGCGAGGGGGGAAGAAGTCCGCTATATTTTTGAGGCAGCAGCGCTCGGAAGCGCAAGTATAGCAACGTTTCATGCTCATAGCATAAAGGAATTAGAGAGGAGGCTCAGACTCCTAGGCATAGAAGAATTCTATCTGGATCTTATCTGGGTAGTAGTAGTAACCGGCATAACCCGAAGGGGAAGAAGAGTCCTCGAAGTATATGGTAGAGGACCAGGCACCTGGGAGAGACTCGCAGAATGGGATCCCCGTACTGATGATTGGATACTAGAGAAAAACAGGATACTCGAGGAGAGACTCTCCCGGGCAAAGGTGACCTCAATTTGAAGACTGCGAAAATTCTAGAGCTAGCATTCTCTACCCTTATACTAGCAATAAGCCTATACGCTCTTTATACTCCCGGAATCCAATTAGTAGAGTTAGCCAAGGGATGGATAAGACTGGATATCCGTCCCTTGGCTATTATTGGAGCGCTAATAGGAAGCCAATTGCTCCTGGATACTATGACTGGATTTCTACCAAAACTATACCGTTCAAGACCAGCTAAAGAGATCCTAGTCACAGCAATACCCTTCTACCTTATAGGATTCTCGCTGGA
>CAYROE010000088.1:0-5431 GCA_964425855.1 uncultured Desulfurococcales archaeon
CGCCCGACGAGGCGGGGCGACTTCCCGCCCTCCCCCTCGACCAGGAGCTGGGCCGCCCTCCTCACCAGCTCGTAGGGGCTCCGGTTCCTGTATATCGACACCAGCTCCGCAGCGGCGACCCCGCCCAGGAAGGTATCGGCCGCGAAGAGGCCCCTCTCCCACAGCGGGATCTCGCCGTTCTCCTGGAGGCGCTCCAGTATGGCCCCGCGGGCGCGGTGGGCGACGGCCGCAGGAGCACCGCAGACCGCCAGCGCCTCCACCCCGCCGAACACCAGGCCAAAGGCCCAGCCCCGCAACGCCTCACAGGCGACGACGCCGGCAGAACAGGCCCCAGCGTAGGAGGCCAGCGCTCTACTGGACAGGTATTTTCCGAGCACAGTCTTGTCGAGGTAGACGCCGTAGCAGCGGTTCTCATCGAAGCCCTGGAGGCAGACGGCGTAGTTCTCCAGCCTGTCCCGGAGCCTGAGAACGGTGCCGGGGAGCCACCGCTTTACCTCCCCGGGCCCGGCGCCGATGGGGGCACAGACCCTTCCATTGGTGTGGTGGAGGTAGAGGTCCACCGCGTCGAGACCGGTGGCGTAGGCGGCGTGGAGGCCGAGGGGATGCACCTCCCCACCGTAATCCTCGAGGAGCCACGCGACGAGGCCCCGGCGCAGAGCTTCGACGGCGGCGTCGGGGCTCTCCTCCGCCAACTTCTCCCCGAGGAGCTTCTCCACCGTGGGCCACGCGAGGCTCTTCCCGTGGAGGCGGAGCACCACGATGCGGCTCCTCAACGCGTCGTCCACCACCGTGACAGAGACGTGGCCCTCCTCCTCCGGAGACACCGCAAGGTAGAGGTGGCCGGTGCCGAGGTCACGGAGCAGGTAAACATTACTAGTGGAGCCGGCATTACTAGTGGGGCCGATCTCCTCGAGGCCCGGGAAGTCGCCCACCCTGCGCAACTCCTGGACAGGCTCGGGAACTATGCGGTTTGCCTCGAGGGCTTCGGGGATAACTAGTACTATTGATGTATCCTGATCCAATCTCATATCCTGGCAACCCTATAGTTTCTACATCCTAATATAATATTGTTTATTTTTGTCTTTAGTGAGTTGAGATAGGTGTTTACTATCATTTTTCCGTAGTCTAGATCGCTTGAGAATAGTTCGTGGGGATTCCTTAAAACTTCTTTTATGAAGCTCAAACTGTACCTTATAGATAATGAGGGCTGTACTAGTTGAACTTCGGGCCTTACTTGGTAGCTTGTGTTATCCGAGGCTAGCTGTATGGATGCGTCTTTTAGCTGCTTGTTTTCTGCTAGGAGGCTTACCACGTGGTTTACGTTTAGGTATTCTTTGTCTGTTTTACTAAATCGACTCACGCCTTTGGGATGGGTGTGTATTACGGCGTACTTGTAGGGAGAATCTATTTTTAGGGGTTCAAGGACCTTGACCTCTGACTGCGAGACGCTTTGTCTAGGTATGTAGATGTCTCTGAAAGGATTAGGTACTAGAACATAATAGACTATGGTTGTTTCCCCGTTGTTGTTTATAATCATGGGGTCCTTGACCCTCCTAATATATGCTAGTACCTCGGTTCCACAATATTCGTGGAGAGACCAGACTATCTCTATAAGATTCTTGTCTACTACTAGTATGAACCGGATTCTTGATCCTAGCTCCAGTATGTGTTGATATAGGCTCCAGCTCATCTTTTATAAAACCTCCTACACTTTTGTTTCAAGCATGATTCTAGCTCCGGCTCAAGATACTTTCTGAGCTTCCTATAGGATTTGCAACCATACTCCTCCATAGTCGAGTCGTAGTTTGGGACACTTAACATTGATACTAGTCTTACCAGGTAGTTAGCTGCTATAGAGGGAGGCCACGACTGATCAAACCTTCCCAGGGTTCCAGGACAAAGATATCCCTTGCTGGAGACGTTTGGGTGTGCTTGCTGGAATGAGAAAACTATTTTTTCAATATATTCGTCTGTTATTATCTTAGACGATCTCCTCGGGTTTCTACTCTTGTTATAATTCAAGTAGAGATAGTTCTTAAGCCTAGTATTTATTGTACTTATCCTTTCAAAATACACGTATTGTTCACTTATCCTCGCTTTTCCAAAGAATACTACTGGTTTCTTAAACCTGTACAGCTTGAGCCTACTACCACATAGCGGGGCCCTTGCATACGATGCTATCACAGCTATCTCGAACGAGTTTTTATCGATTAAGCTATCGAAATATATGTATCCGGAGCCTGCCTCAATGAACCTATAATCCGTGGGTAGCAGGCTCCACATACATTATCCACCCCTACTTCGCAAATTGATTTACAATATCCGAGAGAGTCGTCTTTATCAAGAGCTCCGAGTCAAGAAGATCCCTATTATGAGCCCACATAACGAGGTGAAGAGCTAGGGCCGCTGCTACTACAGGTGTCGCCACGTATACCGGGGCAGTAGAGTAGCCCTCTGTCTCGTCACCCGTGGTCCACTGTCCTGGAACCATGTTTACTCCGATCGTAAGACTTTCTCCATCGTAATGTACTGTTATGAGCTTGTTTCCACGTGATATCCATTCTTCTAGTATTGGTCTTAGCTTTAGGCTGTCTGTGGCTTCTATTAGGATGCTGCTTTTAAGGCTTCTTATAACTTGTTCTAGGGGGAGATCGTATGTTACTATCTCAACGTTCTTATTGACGCTTCTTATGAGATCTGCCAGAGCCTTGGTTTTTAACAAGCATATGTGGTTTAGCCAGTACGGCGTCCTATTAAGGTTGTGTGATTCTATATAGTCGAAGTCTATTAGTTCAAGTCTGTCGACTAGCCGGGAGATTCCCAGAAATAATCCTATCCAGCTACCTATACCGCCCAGACCGGCTACTGCTATACTCTTGTATCTTTTTAGGGGGAGGTCTTTCTGCCTGAGAAAAAAACTATTAGGTGATATATAGGGGAGAATCTCCTGTAAATCACATATTCTATTTATTCTCCATGACGATGCTGCGACATCAGTGGGTATTATTTCTAGCTTTAAATTGTTGCTTGTTTTAAATACTTTTTCTAGTTCTTCTGGGGAAACTCTATTACCGTTCATGTAAACCTCGAATCTTCCTATTCCATTCTGCTGAGCAACTCTATATATTAGAGCCTTTAGGTCAGCTAATGTTCTTACCCTCGTATTTTCTACATTCCTTCCACTTACCGATATGGTTACCTTCTTTTCTGAGAGGGCGGTGGAGGACAACACTTTTCACCTCATATTGTTATCGAGAATAGTATATGTGCCCAAGAAGGATTAATCCTTGCAAATGATACATTAAAATATTAATAGATGAATGGTACCTATATGTTGGGCCTCGTCATTGTGGACTAGGCCCTATGCTGATTGTGGACGGGCTTGATAGGAACAGCTGTTATTGTGGACGCTAGGTGTTTTGGGCTACGCCTATTGTGGGTTTTTCAATTATCCGCTAGACTTATATATGATCAGCCGATCGTGGACACCTTTTCTAACCAGTACTACTATATTTTTTCATGAGGTAACGTATTTTTATTCTAGGAGTAATAAGACTTAGCCTGTTTTTACCGTATCTAGGTATTGGGGGTCGTTGTGATACATGGTGTTTTTAAAAGGATTATTTCAAGGCTTAATCAGAGGGAAGAAAGTAGGGTTGCTATCCCCGTCATTCTTCGACATATAACGTGTCCCTATTGCTCCAGTATATATGGGGCTCTAACACTCGGAAAGGTAGCCAAGCGTATCGACAAGAGCATGTTTATGTATAACGGTGGTAAGAGGGAGGCCAATCCCCGGTTCAGGGAGACACATCTTGCTAATCCGATCAAGTGCCCTGACTGTGGAAGAGAATTCATAGTGTTTGTTGGCGTCGAGTATGACTATAGGTTTGGAGAGGTAAGAGATATCGATGTTAAAATAGCTCTCCCCGATGATCCCATCATCAAGGCATTGTCAGAGTGGCCTCACCGTGGCCTCGTAATGAGAAACGTCCTCGAGTATACACCTTATACGGTTAGGGTCTATGAGTCTATGGAGCACTTCGAACAATACAACGGCGAGGCTTCGGACATCGCTGCCGCCAGTCTTGAAAATATAGTCTCCTCCCCGCAGAGACCTAATGATATAAGGGGAGATAGTAATGAGCCCAGAATTATAGATTTGACCAAGAAACCATAGTATGTCCTCGTAATCAGTGGACTCTGGTGGATGTGATAAGACATGGTTAGATACATTCTATGCCTAGTTTGTGGAAGAATGACCCCAACAGATCGCGGCGTATGTTATCACTGTGGAAGCCCGCTCCCCACAGAAATGCGTCTACCGCTAGGACTAATAGTATGTCCTAACTGTCTCAAAATAACTCCTGTTGATACAGGATATTGCTCCCATTGCAGAGCACTCCTTCCTCCGGACCTGGTCAAGGCAGCAAAACGAGAACTTGCCAAATATCGCTTAAAACACGACCAAAATACATATGTTCCCAGAGAAAAATATATATACGACATCACTACCCATTATAAGATACTAGAATTAGATAATGCTATAGACGACATAAGGAGAAGAGACATTTCTCCCAATAATCAAGACTATGTAAGAGAACTCCCCAGCCCCAACATAAATAATGTTCGGATACTCAGAGTAAGAAAACTACACGTATAGAAGGGGCCAGCTCTTCCAGGACACAGGCTTGCAACCCGGAAATCCTGGAAGAGCTGGCTCGAAGAGGAGGTGATATAATTATCGTCGGAGGCTAGGAGGGACGAGGATCCATTAGAATACTATATGCCTCGAGAGCCAGAAATATACAGTAGACCAACAATGTTCTCTCCTAGATTTTTCCCTGGATACAATGTAAGGACGCCTCCTTTGCTTAGTAGCCCTGAATCCTATAGGCCAGATATAATCCTAGGATATGATCTAAATCAAAGGAGGACCGGTCTAATCACCCGAGATCTTACCAGCCATCTAATTATAATGGGAAACATCGGAACTGGAAAGACAACCACTGTAAAGAACATTATAAGAAGCCTACATGCTAAGGGCATAACCTACACTACCATAGATTGGGAAGGGGAATACAAAGATCTCGTGGCCTATACAGATGCACGCTACTTTAACCCTTCTAATCTAAGAATAAACATGTTAAATAACCTATACTCAGATACGGAAAACGCTAGATACATCAGTGAGTCACTTATACAATTTATAAACGAGAGAGGATACGAAACCTCGCCCAATATGGAAAAAATGCTCTACCAGTCTGCTCTGGAATGTATAAAAAAGAGGGAAAACCTCAATTGTGTCCTAGATAACCTCTACCATGTTGCGACTATAACTCCGGGAGGGAACAAGACAGCCGATGCTTTAAGCGTAAGGCTGGATCCACTGCGTGATCTTTCCTCCGTATTTAGCGGTGAACCAACATTT
>CAYROE010000089.1:0-5384 GCA_964425855.1 uncultured Desulfurococcales archaeon
GGTTAGAGCCGCCGCTATACCTGCCAGGGTGGAGTATGCGACGAGGCTAGCAGGACTAAGCATAATGTAGGGGAGCGTGCCGAGCCATCTATGCCATAATCCAATGCTCGCGGCGTTGTCCAATACCCCGAGGCTAACAGTTATTGTAGCGCTCGCTGCTAGGAGATACAGGATTACGTTCGCGATACCCATAGTCTCCTGGTATCTCTCGATATCTCCGAATCCAAGGCCTAGGCCTAGTAGCACCATTATTGTTGCGTAGGGCCAGAGGAGTTCTGCGATTAGCAGGCTCCTATTCCTCCTGTACCATGCTATTCTTCTATAGAGCTCTGCCTGTAGCATGCTCATATACAGTCGGAGGCTCAAGGCTCCTCACCGGATATCTTGATGAATACGTCTTCCAATGTGGGTTCAATGATTCTTGCATCTGTGATCCTTGCTCCTTTATCTACGAGTCTATGCACGGTCTCCGCTAGGATTTGTTCCTCATAGCCCACTGGGGAGAGAATTACAAGGGATATTCTCTCATCCTCTCTGGCGGCAATCCTGTACCTTGAACCACTGTACTTATCAACAATGTTTTTGCCGGTTTCTTCGAATACTTCTTGTGTTCCTCTGCCTGTCACACGGACACTATAATACTCCGAGACCATTCTCTTAAGCTGGCCAGGAGACCCCTCAGCTACTAGTTTACCTTTTCTGATTATTCCTACGATATCGCATATTTCCTCGGCCTCATACATATTGTGGGTTGTTAGGAGGATTGTTTTTCCTTGTCTTCTTGCTAGATCTGTGAGGAGGTTTCTCAGTCTTCGTGCACTAGTTGGATCCAGGCCGAGTGTGGGTTCGTCTAGTATCAGTACTGGTGGATCCTTGAGGAGGGCTCTCGCGAGGCCTAGTCTGGCCCGCATCCCGAGACTCATATCCTCGAAGTGCTTCTCGTCTCCTCCCAGTTCCTTTAGCCCAACGAGTTTTAGTAGCTCCTCTACTCTTTCCTCTGCTTCTCGTCGGGGCATCCCATAGATCATGGCGAAGTATAGTAGGTTCTCGTAGCCAGAGAGCTTCCAGAAGAATCCTCTCTCGACCGATAACATTACTCCTATGTTTTTCCTCACGGTTGACGATTCCCTGAGCACATCATGCCCAAGTACCCTTGCATCACCCTTATCAGGCAGTAGGAGAGTCGTGATTATCTTAACAAACGTCGTTTTACCAGCGCCATTAGGGCCTAGAAGTCCGTATATTACTCCTCTAGGCACACGTACAGTGAGGCCTCTAAGCGCCTCTACCTTTATCCTCTTCCTCTTTATACCACCGCTACTCGTATAGAACGTCTTCCAAAGATTGATGCCCTCTATCGCGTATCCCGTACTGGCTACTCCATCATTATTCATACTCTTAGTCCTCGCCCCTATTGGCGTCTCCTCAGCTGGTTCTCTCCACGTCGGGCATTACAATAGATGTGGCCACGGACGGTATATATCGCTCATTGATATGAGCCCTGTACAGGGTCACCTCTTGGACTTCACAAATAAGAGTCTAAAAGGGTAATCCTTCGGAGGAGTACCATAATACAGAGACAACTCCACTAGAGAAGCCGCCTGTCTAGCCTCCAACACGGCTCCACGAGCTTTTGCAGACTCCTCACTTACCAAGATAACGCTAACACCCGCTTCTCCAGCAAGAGATAAAAGAAGAGTTATGACGCCGTGTGTATCAGCGTCAATAAGCTCATACACATTGTTTATACCAAGCATTAGAGGAGCACTAATCGATGAGGCCAACTCCCGTGCATATAGGAATCTCTCCAATACCCCTGGCCATATCGGAGGATAAAGTATAGGATCAATAATAGGATAGGAGTATCCTGTTCTCAATGCTTTCTCATAGGCGTGGACTAGCTCAGTTACTACGTTCCTGGTCTCGGGTATAAACACGTAGGAGGCCTTATCACGCAACTTCAAGGGCACGCTATCCATTGATGATATCGTTAGGCTAAGGCCACAGACTGCTCCTTTCTCTATCGCAGAAGTCATAATCTTGTAGTTTACCGTATCAATACAAACGCTAGTATCCTTTGACAGCTCCTCTACTAGCCCGAGTAGAATATTTGGGCTTGGTTCAAGGCCGGGAATTATGCCGATGGATACCGCGTCTGCCCCAGCTGACAAATAGGTGTATGCTCTCTCGAGCGTCCATTCATACCCTCTATAGTATACTTCTGCAATTATAGTGAATGGAGGAGGCCTAAGCGATAATGGTAAACCCCCATGCGGTCTCTTCTTTCCTTGGATCAGGTCCAGTTTCTCCAGTAAATATAATGTCATCGCCCTAGGCCCATTATCACTGAAAACCACACCCGACGCTACAAGATCCGGTACAAGCTGTATATGGGGTATCCAGTCTACAAGGACGCATTCCTCTACTCGATACTTCATCCTTGACCCAGGACGTATAATATTGAGATATCCATCTTTACAGATAGGAGACTGTGAGAACAAAGCATTGTAACCCAAGTTATGGAGATCGCTCACTACTCTCCTTATCTGAGACGTGATCTTCTCATCGACGATCACTATATTCCATTTATCATTCATTACCTGCTATCACCTTCGAACGATAGACGGTTCAAGTCCTAAACTAGTCCTGTATAGTACAGACCCATACATAGTACGAGTAAGAGTAATGGCGACAATGTATATGGAATAAGGTGTCTCCTCCAACTATATGATAAGACTGTAGTTGATACCGCTACTACTAGCGACGTGATCATGTCTATTATAGTCGTATTACACGGAGAGGAGTAGAAGTAGCCATAGCGGATTAGCCCATAGATTGTCGCTACTAGTATGAGTATGTTTACCGATGCTAATGAGGCTCCTGTTCTTATGTTGCCTCGTAGGAGGACGGCTATAGATGCTAGGAGTCCTATAAGGACGGTTGTTGAGGGGAAGAATGTGTAGGATAGGTGTGTTGACGGGATTCTTACCAATAGTGCTAGTGCTGGGGCAACTATTGCTATTGTCTTTGTTAACACGTCTAGTGGCTTGCCCAGGTAATAGAGTAGTGTTACAAGGAATAGGAGTTTGAAGGCTAGTGTGAGTGTGTCCAGCTTTACTAGATCGTTTCTTAGTCTTATAGCCATGATTATTTCGAATAGGATCCATAATATTATGAGTATTCTTCCTAGCATTCTAAGCTTGTTTATTGACATGGATCTACACTGTTTATTTTTGCATTACAAGGTGGGTTTTCAATATTACTCCACAGGCGTATGTACGGTTACTGATATATCTACATGCTACATAATTTAATACCGCGTAGAACAGTTCATGACATGCAGGAAAATACCCAAAGCAAATGATCTATGAGGCCCCGGCCAGTAGCAGACTATGTCGAAGAACTGCTAACCATACAAAGGTATCAGGCGAGGGAAGAAAACGGTGGACCAAGAATCAACATATCGAGCAACCATGAAGAAGGTAATCATACTAGGCCTACTGCTAGGTATATCACAAGGCCTAATGTGGAGTATTCTCGCCCCATATCTCAGACTACTCGGATACTCAGGCACCCAGTACGGCCTAGTCGGGAGCACCGCGGTATTATCAGGAGGATTATTCACTCTCATAGGAGGAGTCTTAAGCGATAAGATAGGAGCCCGTAAAGTAGTAGCGGTAGGCCTAGCAATCCTCAGCCTGGGACTCTACCTAGTATCGACCGGGGACATGATACTGGTAGCAGTAGGATTCTTTCTAACAGGAATAGCCAACGGATTCATATTTACCAGTGAACAAGCACTCCTAGCAAGGATAGGAAAGGACGAAGTACTACACTACACCTTCAGCTACGTTATGGCAGCGTCAACATTTGGAGGAGCACTAGGTAGCTTCATAGGATGGGCACCAGTATACATCAGCAAGACCCAGGGTATAGAGCTAGCAGAGCTGTACCGATTCTCAATAATCTTTGCAGGGCTGATTCCTCTCCTCCTAGTTCCACTAGCGCTTTCAATCAAGGAAAGAGGAGTAGGAGGACGAGGCAAGGCCAGGATAAGTATCCGGGGGCTACCAAAAAGATTCTACTATATCGCTATCGTAAACATCCTAATAGGATTCGGGGCAGCCATGAGTATTCATAACATAGACTACTATTTCGTATCCAAATACGGGGTCACCAGCCAAGAGCTAGGAAGCGTACTAGGACTACAACAACTCGTAATGGCGTTCCTAATGCTACACATGCCACGCCTCGCCGACAAATACGGAGGCGTACTACGAGTATACCTAATAGTATCAGCTAGCAGTATCCCCCTCCTCATAGGAATGACACTAACAAACAACTTCATAATAGCAGCAGGACTCTACCTAGTCAGAAGCATCCTAATGAACGTGACAAACCCAATATTCAACGCGTTCGTAATGAAACTAGTCCCCGACGAGAAACGGGGGCTAGCAAGCGCATTCCTCAGCCTCTCATGGACTATACCCGCAGGAGGAGGAAGAGCAGTAGGAGGATACCTCCTAGACGTAAACCTAGAGGTCCCACTAAGACTAACAGCACTCCTCTACACAATAGCACTAACAACACTAGCATATATCTTCAGGGATGAGATCTCTGCTCTGCGAGGAATACGAGTTGAATTTAAGTTTTACGACCATGAGCAGTTTGTATAATGACCTTTTTTAAAAAAACGTAGAACATCCCGTATTCACTCGACAAGACTGACAAAAATAGGTGTTCGCCATGAACATGAATAAAGCCATAGTAAGTAGTTTAATCATACTACTCATAATAGGAATTGTAACAATCCCCGGTATAAACACTAATGCGGATGAGCAATTTATCGGCGTAGAAAGTCAGATTCTGACCACCGTACAGAAAAATATAGTCTCATACCCTGACGAAACATTCCCTGTGCAAATATCACCGTATTGGAGTACAGGAAACGTCTATAACGATGTATTTAACGTGCAAGTAAACTGGGACAGAAAAGCTGTATCCGCCGTTTTTATACCAGCAGTCTTAGAAATCTATAAGGTAACCAATAACAACTTAGACGACGGCTACTATTATGTGTATAGACCTTCCATGTT
The DNA here is from genome assembly GCA_964425855.1 of uncultured Desulfurococcales archaeon. Lineage (GTDB taxonomy): Archaea > Thermoproteota > Thermoprotei_A > Sulfolobales > Acidilobaceae > S143-63. The sequence goes on from CAYROE010000089.1 coordinate 5,097, forward strand.
CGGATATATGGCTGTTGTCCGTGGAGAACACTATGAAGGCAACGCGGGTCCTTTTTATTGTATACATGACTATAAGCTACATAACGTAACACTATATTTCATGGCCTCAACAAGACAACTAACTAAAAGCTACACTATTGAAGTAGAAATCGAACAACAAGACACACTTACTGCTAAGGTAGAAGCCTGGGCGGCCCTAAGAGCAGGAATTTCCGCAGAGTTCAAGCTCATGGACTTTATTAATGCAGGAATAAACCTTGTAGAGGCTGAGCTAGGAGTCTCAACAAG
>CAYROE010000090.1:0-5285 GCA_964425855.1 uncultured Desulfurococcales archaeon
TGTATCATAAACACGTCTGACTCTACTCCCTTCTCTCCCACTAGTGCGGCGAGCCGTCCTTCTGGCACACGCCGTAGTAGATCCATCTGGAATAATCTCTGGCTAGCCGTAACCCAGCCCACAGCATAGATCCCGGCCTCATCCGTAGTAGCATAAATATGCGGTACACCATACTCGTCCCATACAACCCATGCCTTTCCCGGGACACGGGGATCACTAATCTCAGCGCTAGGAGTACTGGTCGAGAGCGAGGCACCCATAACTCCATGAACAGGATCAATCATAGACGCCAGTGGAGCAGCCGCATACGGCAGTACAAGGAACAACACCGCTAGAATACCGGTAACTATACCCTTCTTCTTCATACATAACACCCATGGACAATCCACATCCATGACAGGGCAAGAACCCCGTCCAAAGAGACACCATGTATACAATCCTATAATACGCATAACCTATAATAATTATTAGAACGAACACTATAAATACAAGGATACAAGAACGACCCTCAAGGGCGATGAACTACCCTAGGGTACAAGACCCCAAAGAGGGAATGAAGAAACACGAGCGTAAGGAGCCCAACAACACAAAAACTCCTGAGCAACACCTGAAAAATACACGAGGCCGATGAAGAAGGTTAAAAGCGGAGATCAAACCCCTCGAAATGATCGAGGCCAGGACAACAGAGGCCTCACACTAAATTAAAATTCCTAGCATCAAATCTACAATAAGGAGACATGTCTAAGAAACTAAAATCATATAAGGAGTAAATACTCTCAGTGTGCGTATTAATACAATAATCACTATTGAAGATCGATGGCATGATTAACTTTCAGGAGATTGAATCTTATTATTTACTTATTTTTAACCGCTTGTTGTTTTAGTCATGGTTCCACTAAATACACATTTATAGCGAGCCAAAATGCGTTAGAAAAATAAATTAAAGCTCTATGATATCATGTAGTTACCTTACATAGTGTCCTTGTTTGTTAGTGTTTATTTTTCTTTAATTGTTCCTTTATTTGTTATGGTGCATTGATGTGGCTAGGAAACATGGAAAGACTTCTAGTAAACGTGTAATAATTGTATTTGTGGGGTTGCTTCTGGTTGCCCTAGTCTCTGTTGGCTTATATAACGTGTTATTCTCTAAGAGCGCGAGTTGTAAGGGCGTGATTAACACTTGTTGTGTTACTAATCACTTCGTCAAAATATCCGTTGCTGGTGACTGTGACACTTATACGTTGGTCGTAATTAATCCGGCTACTGGAGATCGGCTTGTTGAGGCCGAGGTTCGGAACGGTGATAATCTGGTTAATGGCTCGTTCTTGACCTATGGTGATTATATTGTTGAATTATATTATAAGGGCGAGTTATTGGATTCGGTGAGGGTTCCTCTTAGTCTTCAGCCTTATATTGAGGTGTCTAAGGCGGTATTGTTCCCTAATGGTACCTTGCTTGTCGACGTCAACTATAACGTTGTCAACTCTACATGCTTCTCGGATTACGGTGTCAAGAGCGTCACGCTTTACGTGATGTATAAGAACAATACGAATAGTACTATTGAGTATACTGGTCCATGGTATAGTGATAGTTTGACGATAGAAACAGGGTTGAATCCTCTTGATATCTATAGCCTCTATGTGTACCTGACTGATACCCTAGGAACTACTATTCAGGTTCCGGCAGCGATACCCAGATAACACTATTCTACTATAAAAGTGTGAGCAGAGCGAGGATGATACGAGTGGACAAGACTCGTATAGCAAGGAATCTCCTACTCATCGGGGCAGTTAAAAAAGGAAAGTTTCGGTTATCGAGTGGTAAGGAATCAGACATATACATCGATCTCAGGATTGTTCCTAGCCATCCAAACATATTCCGATGGATCGTTGAGCACTTATTCCTCGAATTCTATGGATTGCTGAAAAAGAAGAGTGCTCTGATCGGAGTCGCGACGGGAGGCATACCATGGGCTACTGCCCTAGCATATAGGGCTGGTCTCCCGGCTGGTTACGTGAGACCGAGGCGCAAAGAGTATGGCTTGACTAGAAGAGTAGAGTTAGACGAACGCGTTAATGGGAGTGTTATCCTTATAGACGATGTTACAACAACTGGTAAGAGCTTGGCCGAAGCCGCAGATGTGTTGAGAGATGAAGGAATAGTTGTTGATACAGCGTTGGTTATCGTTGATAGGAATGAAGGGGCACGGGATTTGCTCCGGGAAAAAGGAGTCCGTCTCCACTCGCTATTATCTATTAGTGATATTAGGAGATTATTAGAGAATTAGAGCATTAGCTTTAGCTTTCTCTTATAATTATCTATAGTCGATATATCCACTGGGTCTATTCCCCTCATAACGGCGTATTCTATGCTTGCTATTCCTATTGTCCACGTTGGATAGATTAATCTTGTGAGGAGCTTCTCTCCTGCTGGTGTTAGTCTGTGCGTTGATAGAGGTGATACTATGGATAGTGCTGCCTGCAGCGTTTTGTCCTCGAAATCCTCTCCCGTAAATATTATGAGAAGATTATCGGTGCCTTCACTGGTCCATGCAACGATATCGTTATGCCCACTCTCCGGGAAGCACCCTATTATCGATTTTTTCTTCGAGTTCTCCGCCAGTTCGTTCTTAGCCCTAATAGCCACAGGACACAAGCTTGACCCTGTTACTATAACTGGTGTTCCTCTTATACCACGGAGCCATTCGGCCAGGTTCCTTGCATGGTCATAAACCGTTCGCTTCTGTTTCTCTAAAAACTTTAGGCTTTCACTGATGCCGACCCTGTCTCCTTTTATCACGTCCAGTCCTTCAAGTATTCCCAGCGTGGTATAGAGCATTCCTGTGAATCCCGCTCTTGGCGCTGGCGCTTCTGGAACTATTGCTACTGCTTTCAGGTTTCCTAGTTTTGATAGTTCTCCTCCACGTGTTACAGCAATTATGGATGCTTTCTTCTCCAATGCTTTCCTGGTACAGAGGAGGGTTTCCATCGTGTTTCCAGAGTAGCTGAGTGCGATTACGAGAGTATCATTGTCGATCCAGCTAGGGGGAAGGTGATAGAGCACAGGATATGATAATGTGTCTGAGTGTGTTTCCATGATCTTTGCGGCGTAGAGGCCCGTGGCCCCGCTTCCACCCATTCCACAGAAGACTATTTTCCCTGGTTTCTCAAGGCCTGATTCTTCCGCTATTTTTCTGCCCGTTTCGAGGCCCTGGATGGCGGGCTTGTACCAGTCAAGGTAATAGTCGATGAATGTCTGTCTTTGTTTACTCAAGTATAGATTCACCTCTCCTAGTATAACCTCGTATTTACATACTATTGTACTTCATCATATTATAGTATTGTAGGAACAGAACATATATATCGTTTGACGATTAGTCCAATCTAAATACCATATACAGGATAATAATAGTAGCCTGGAGGGACAACTCAATATGATAAGCCTAGTAAACCACGAAACAATAATGCGAGAACTACTAATAGCAGCCCTGCTCGCCGGCTACGTCCTCCTAGTAGTCTACGGAACAAAACCCATATATAATTATCTCCGCAGCCGCGGCTTTCCACACAATGTAGCAATATACTATAACAGGAAAATAATACACGTCGCAGCAGGCGGAATAGTAGCAGTCCTAGTACCATACCTATTCCAGTCACCAATAGTCCCCTTCCTCATGGCACTCTCCCTAGGAGCCTTCCTATACTACTGGCACTGGAAAGGAAAACTACTCGACTGGTTCCAGACACGAGAAAACATGTTCGAGGTTAACTTCACAATAGCATGGGGGATAAGCCTCCTCCTACTATGGCTACTTACCGGAGACCCCAAAATCGCAGTTGTTCCATCAATGTTCATAGCCTTCGGAGACGCCATAACGGGAGTAATACGAAACGCGGTATTCGCGAAAAGAACAAAACACTGGTACGGCAACCTAGGAATGCTAGTAATAGTAGTCCCACTAGGATACATATACGCAGGAGAAATAGGAGCACTAGCAGGAATCATAGCATCAATAATAGAAAGATACGAGTTCCCCCCAATAGACGACAACATACTCATAGCACTAACAAGCACAGGAATACTACTTATAGGCACCTATATCTAGGCCCATGATTTAAAACTCACTAACTAGAACCGAAAAAGTAAAATATACCTTTAAAGATTTTGCTTGTTTTTAACCCTCGAGACCCTAACCCGGCCCGGAGTGGAAGGCGAAGAGGACGAGAGATGGAGTAGCATGGCCTAGGAGGTAACAAAAGACCAGTAGACTACACCTAGGTTCAGACGCGCAGATCGAGCGTATAGCCCAGGCGACCACCAGGTACTGGCGTATCTCCAGGGCTCGGCAGGAGCAAGTTTTAGCCGAGCTTAAGGGGGCCGTGCAGGTTCTACTCGACCTAGCGGATCCTGTGTTGAAGGGTGGGGTGGAAGGGGAGTACCAGGCGCTCAGACGGTCCAGGAGCTACCATGAGGTAATGCAGGTGTACCGGAGAGTAGCCCGCAGGCTACAGGAGGCGGGTCTGCTAGTCAGGCGGTCCAGACTGGAAGAGAAGTGGTAGTCATGAGCTACAGGGTTAAAGTTAAGAGATCGGCACGGAAGTTCTTCGATGACACTCACATACCGCTCCACGTCAGGTTGAGGGCCGCAGATGCGGTAGAGGAGATAGGAGCTAGTCCCAGACGTGGCGACAGGCATCTCAAGGGCGAGTATTACTGCTTCTGGCGCAGGCGGGTAGGAGACTACAGGATAATCTACAGGGTTAGTGATCCTGAAAGGACCGTTACCATAGTTGAAATATGTTACAGGAAGAGGTGTTACTAGCTTTGGTTTACCGTTTAGCCTTGGCCTCAAGCTCCCTTAACTCCTTAAGGAGCATCCTCTTAATCTCTTCTATATCGTACCCGGGCTCCCTGAGGCGCCTCTTAAGCTCTTCCGGACTATGGCATGGAGAACTCCTACAGTTGGTTTTCACCAAGGCAACTACACCCGTATAGAGTTTAGGCCTAGGGTGGTATTAAACATGAAGGCCGAGAGTGTTACCCAGGAAGTCCCAGAGCCTAAGGCTAGGGGCCGTATCCTTGCCTACGTGGCACCACTCCCCCAAGTTTGTCGCGGTGGCCCCGCTCCACCACCGGTCAGCGCTTATCGTGGGGGAGATGGGCTCGGGTAAGACCACGTTCATAGAGGCCAAGCTAGGAGAGGCGGTCCGCCTGCTCCTCGGGGAGTACGGGGTGGACGACTCTAGCATATGCTACGTGTACGGTAAAGAGGCGGGCGTGCAGAG
>CAYROE010000091.1:0-5278 GCA_964425855.1 uncultured Desulfurococcales archaeon
AAGTATGTCCGGAAGCGAAATAACGTTTCGTACATTACTGAATAATAAGGGTAACTATAAATATAGACAATCATGACTCCTGCGTGGGAAGTTATGAGCTGGGAAATAATAAGACCAGACGCAGTCATAGTCTGGAAAGATGAGGAAGTAAGACATAGGCTCTCATGGTATTATAGTGTAATGAAAGGCTGGAAACCAGCAAAGTTCATCATAGCACGATCCCTTCAATTAGACAATTATACTAGCAGACAAGAACTCTCAGAGGCAGAAGAAAAAGACCTCTGGAAACATCATAAGAAGACCCAAGAGGAATTCAAAAAGATATGGCTAGAAATAAAAGAAGATGACAAGCCTAGAAACCTAGCCTACACGGGCATGGCAGAGCCGAGTTTCCTTGACTTAAAAATAGAACTAGTTAAGAGACTGGCTACGCCGTGCAGATTATGCGAGAGGAAATGCCTCATTGATAGGACAAAACAAATAGGAGCCTGCAGGTTAAAATATGAAACCTACGTTCATAGCGCGTTCTTGCATATGGGAGAAGAAGCGCCACTTGTCCCCAGCGGCACAATATTCTATGGAGGATGCAATTTTACATGCGTATTCTGCCAGAACTATGATATAAGCCAAGTAGCTCCCCGTCTAGGAAAAATAGTCTCACCGGTAGAACTCGCGTATATCCAGGACATACTGGCTAAAAAGGGAGCTAGAAACATAAACCATGTCGGTGGAGACCCAACACCAAGCGCCCACACCATAATAGAAAGCCTGAGATACGTCAGAAGCAATATTCCACAGCTATGGAACAGCAACATGTACATGACAATAGAGACACTAATGCTACTAGTAGACCTGATAGATATCTGGCTACCAGACTTCAAATACGGAAGGAACGAATGCGCATTCAGGCTAAGCACAGTAAAGAACTACTGGGAAGTCATAACCAGGAACCTCAAAGTCGCTGCTGAACACGGAGATATGATAATACGCCCTAGTCCTACCCGGTCACGTAAAATGTTGCAGTCTTCCAATCATGGAATGGATATCGAAAAATCTCCCAAAGGACAAGATACTAGTCAATATCATGGACCAATATACACCGATGCATTTAGTCAAGAGATCGCCACATAGATGGCTCGAGATTTCTAGGAGGCCTAAAGTGATAGAGATAGAGAAGGTAAGACGAGCCGCGACTAGATTGGGATTATTATGGGAGCCAGTCGGTTAGTCGTTTCTGCATCATCATAGACTCGTCATAGTAAATCCTCATCTTTTTAATATTTTTTAGAACTTCGTCGACATATTCTAGAATTCTGTGTCTCGTGTGATCGCTTAGTTTACCAAGCACGTATTCTTCCACAGCTTTATAGTTCTTAAATTTCTCGTTTAGTTCCTTCCATTTAATCCCCTTAAGGATCTTGGCAAGAGACCAGTCAAATGGGAGAATATTATAATACATTAATACAGATAGTATCGGATATCCGATATAGCGTCTATAGATAGTTCCATTATCATTACTGTACGCATAGAAAACTACATCGGATTTCTGCTCAACTAGAACCCTATAAACACGGGATCCATCACTAGATACAACGTGCCCATTAATGACTCTACCTTTTTTATGCAGAGATACTCTATTGTCTCCTAATGCTCCTAAGGCCTCGTACACCTTAATACGGGGAGACACTCTTAAGAGAATAACCAATTTAACCACCAGGGCTAACCGGCCTATATAATCATAGTGATATACCAGAGTACATAACATTTACTTGGAATAAATGGATCGAGACTAGAGGAGACGCGAGGAGAAAAGAGCATTGAAAAAACACTGGAAAATACTCGAAATAAAGTCTCCAGATCCAAAGGCTAAACTAGCAGCAGGAAGCCTAGCTCGAGAAAAAGACATTATTAAGCCCTATATTATTAGAAAATCCTCGAAAAGAATAGAGATCCTCGTAAGCTACCAGAAATACCAAAGAGCAGTGAAAACACTAGAAAAATCCGGACTAGAGGTGGTTGCCCGTGATCCATTAAGCCACGAGGATTGCAGAGGAAAGGACTTTGTAAAGGAACTAGTAGAGGAAGAAAGATTCTATGAGGCACACATATGCAGCGAAGCACTAGAACGAGAATCGAGACAAATAGGGGAATGTCTGGCACTATACACGGCTCTTCTTGTGAAAATATCAGAAAACTCACGAGTGGGAGTAGCAGACTTGCACAGGAAACTCCAAGCAAAAAACTGTAAGACGCTACTAGACTATGATTGTATAAGGAACCTAATTAGGAACTATTTCAATAGTGGCTTATTACACGGGGCGAAAGCGCGTGGCTGTATAAAAATATAGAGATCTTGTTACACGGTTTTCACCACACGGATACATTCTGGAGGAACATGCTTTACAAGGTAAACGATTCTGTTCGCAGCATATACTTTAATGCCTTTCTTTTGTAGACACCGGGTATCTATTTCCAATAATGCTAGAGGGCCCCCATATCTAGATCCGGTCTCGACAGCTATTTCTGGCAATAATGTTAGATGAACCCAGTTACGTCTCCCGGGGAGCAAGCCACTAGTCATTATACTAGCAAGGTTTCTCTTCGGAGTTCCGTGATATAGTACTTTTGGCGGAGAGAGTACTTGCTGGTAGTTTGGATTTATATTTCTGATGCTATGACCATATAATGCACGAATATACTCTCCCTTTATCTCGAAACGTCCCTTATCATCTTTCCTCACAACCTCAAAAATATGACTTTTATTAACCCATGCGAAGCCCGGTAGACTTCTCAGGACTCGAACTACTTCTTCAATCCTAGCCCAGCCATCACCGTTAATCTCTAATCCATATCTGGGACCATAATGTCTGAGAACCCCCGATAATTTCTTACTAAGCCTAATCCTCTTCTCATCATCGAGCATATAATTCACCGTGCCACTGATAGGATCGAGGATACTTATCCTTAACCTTCCAGGATATGGTATGTATAGGAGAAGAGGATAAGCATTCATGAGGTTAATGTTATCGTCTCAGATAAAGCAGTGCTACTACTATTATCAAGATGAGTAAGATTCCGGCTCCCCATGTTAGCTTGTTTCCAGATCCCGACTCTAGTGTTGTAGTTGAAGACTGCTGAGTCATAGTTATAGGCTCATTGCCCGATATACCGGGACTGGCTTTCGAGCTTTCGTATTGAGTCGAGATTGTCTGCTGTGTTGTTTCTTCTCCTCCGGTATTTGAAGTAGTGGTTGTTGTACCTTGCTGTTCGTTCTCATTTTGTTCGAGAATCTGCAAAGAGATTGTTACGTTTAATAGGTTCTCTGGGTTATCTACTGATATTCCCTGCGTATATGGTACTTTGTATATGAAGATGGTATTAATATATGGAGATTCACATATAGGAGTATTTTGCCAAAAATCAAATTCTATCACTACCTGGTTCTCTTCATTTGTCCATACATCGGCACTGCATGATCTGGGTATTTTCTTATTAACTAGTTTAGCTAGAGTATTTTGTTGGTTTATTGAAATATTTACAAATAATACTGCCTTTGCTGGTATAGAACTATCACTGGTATACAGACTTTGATTTGCTAGCAGGAGATATCCGTAAGCGGTGTCTCCGGAATACCATTGACCGCTAACAGCATCATAATATTCTTTAAAGATATAGATGGGATATACTGTCTTTACCGTTAGGTTTACAGATATAAGGGTATCTGATACTTGGAATGTTCTCGAGTAGTTTTTAGTTGTTTGTGTAAATTCTTCGCCCAATGCTCCTAATAGGTATGTCTGGGCGTCTATTCTCATGATAAACTCGATAGGTTCAGCTATTAAGTGGTAGACAAAGGTACGATCCCAGTATCCATGCTGGTCATCATAGTACACGTTATCGAGGAAATAGACGTGTAGTGTATTATTTACAAAATCGAGAAAGAGTTCATCTACATAGTAGCTATGGAAGACTACGCTTCTACTAATCAGTATATAGTCGCCGGTAGAGTTGTGTCCGTATACATCAATACGTGGATAATCTGTGTAGGGAGAATATGCGATTAAGACCTCGTTATTATCCTTGGTCCAGGCAACTGTGTTTGATAAAGGTACTTGTCTGCTGAGTACTATTTTTGATGAAGAGATATTATATATCATAGCGTATTCGTAGAAGCTACCAGTATACACGTCGACGAAATATATCTCATCCCCGTAAGGAGACCACCTAATATAATCTTCATCAATATAGGGCTTTGCCTCATACGAGAACACGTAATCTCCTTGAGAAGAGAAGATTAGTAATGACTCGTTACTAGAGTAAGAAGAGTATCCAATGATTGCAAAGTATTCGCTGTCAGGACTCCAATAGGGACCAGAACTAACGTAAGTGATGCCATATGCACTTAGATAGATTCTTGCTGAGGCCCTCGTACTGGTATTTATAAGTTCGATTACAGTGTCTTGCTTGATGTAAACATATCCTGGAGACGGTGATATTCCGAACATTATATTAGCACTGACATTGTCCTTTAGTTTTTCTAGTGACAGATCACCGGTACTAATATTGATTGTGCTAAGAGTAAGATTATATCCTGCTAGAGGAGATCCCATCACATGAGCAGTCACTAGCTTATCGTCCCAGAGCACGGATTTTGTTACTATGGGAGACAGTGGTATAGTTACAGCCCATGGAATGCTCCAGTTCGAAATGTCTATGGCTATAACTGTAAAGTTGTCGCCTCCCTCTATCGAGCTTATATGGAAAGTTGTAATGAGCAGATCCTGCTCGGGGATGTATATCAATGTATCTAGATAGTAATATTGGTAGACCGGTATATAGTCTGAAACCAGTGAAGACATAGTCTTGTTAACTATTATGTTGCCAGTAGTGAGATCTATAACCGAAATTATATAGTCACGATCATTCGAGGTCATAAAAATGGGAATGACTACTTCTCTACCATCTAGGTCATAGTCTACAAATATTTTCTCTACACTAATGTTGTTCAGAGTTATCTGCCACACGATATTGTTATCAGGTGTTACTAGACGAATCCAGTATATTGGATTAGACCAGTTTCTTGAGACTAGAATGTAGCCCTTGTTTGAGTCCAGTAAAACGAAGTCAGTTGTGTGCTCGTTGGGCAGGTATAGTCCCTTACCATAGTTGACCAGGACGAATGGCGGTATCGGCGGCTCATTATAGGGGGCCTCGGCATATGATTGAATGGGAATGCTTGATAATAATACTAGGGTTATTAAAATAATCGAGATAGGGA
>CAYROE010000092.1:0-5201 GCA_964425855.1 uncultured Desulfurococcales archaeon
CCCCACCGGCTTAGCAGGCCGGCGCCCTAACCAGGCTAGGCGACCGCGGCATCCCCCTTTGATAGATTCATTGTCTTTGCCTCATATTAGCTTTTCGGAGTCCACTGTATCAGTTTACTATTAGCGGATGATATAACTATAAAGATGAATCAATGAGTATTTTCTACCATGTTTTGGATCAAGGAAAATTTCTAAGGAGATTATATGGGATCCTATTACGGATCCTTAGGATAATCATTTAATTGTGGTTATTATGCTTGTTTTTCTTCTAGTTTTTTCTCGAGGCGTTCTAGTTTTTCTTCTATTCGTCTGAGCTCGTAGCTTCGTGGTTGTTCGCCTTGTGGGATTATTCTTATTATTAGTACTACGAGGAGTACTACGACTAGTATGAAGAATATTAGGCCGAACCACATTCCCCATCCCCATGCACCCATCATTCCGCCCATCATCTCACCCGATGAATTGGCGTCTCCGAAGTCTAGGAGTACTTGGTTTGATTGGCTTAGGTATGTTTGTATTGTTTCTATTATCATCTTTCTCACTCTGCATTGTATATGGTATATGCTGAGTTTATATTATAGTGTATTTATTTTATTTAATATTTTGATGCTAATACCTTAATAGGACTGTATAAATAAACTGAATTAATATTGTGCTATATTAAATCCAACTTGTCCGAGATAATCATAGAGATGAACAATGCCTCTTAGAATAACCAAAGAAGAACAAGAATCGATACAAGAAAACTACCGAGTAGTAGGAGTACACTGCGCCACATGCAAACTAACAATAGAACAAGCTCTCAAGGGAATAAAAGGAGTAAAGAAAGTATCCGTAGACCCCGTTACCAGGAGCCTGAGCATAGAGCTTGAAGACCCAACCGTGAAAAAGGAGGTCCTCGAAAAAATAAGGAGTCTCGGCTATGATTTAGAAACCGAATCCATCGTCTACAACGCGAGGGGGCTAAAGACTGTTAACCCCTCGCATCTAGTCGAGAATCTTCTCAAGTCTCCAGGCATACTTTCCGTAACAATAGACCAGACCAGGGAAACAATAAAGATAGAATATTCCGGTCTCCTCACAAGCCAAGAAACAATAAGGAGGCTACTAGAGAAAAAAGGCCTTAAACCAGAAAAGCTTAAATCCACAATGAGCGGCCGAGACCTAGAGCCTATTTTTCCAGCAGGAGCAGGCCTAGCAATAAATATTGCTGGGGCCCTTCTCGATAACCAGCCCCTAATGGTTATCAGCCTAGTACCCTCCCTCTACGCTGCCTGGAAGAGCTTTATCCGCCCAGCACTACTAGGACTGAAAAACCTGTATCTTACTACCGACACGCTCTTCACCCTCGGAGTGATGGGCGGGCTCCTTGCTAGCCTAGTAGGATACCTAACTAGTACAGCTACCTATATTGACGCAGTCATATTTATCACGTTCTTCGTCGTTCTAGGGAGAACCATTGAATCAAAGCTCCGTAGAAAAGCAGAGGAGATACTCGAAGAGGGGTCACGGAATATACCCCGCAAGGCACGAATTCTACTGGACGACGGCTCAACGAAGATAGTAGGCGTCGAGGACCTTGCACCAGGGGCAATCGTTGTTGTAAGAGCTGGTGAAACAATACCTGTCGACGGCCTGGTAAACAAGGGATCCGGGCTGGTGGACGAGTCGCTTCTCACTGGCGAGCCGGATCCGGTTAGGAGGCGGGAGGGAGACCTAGTATACGCCGGTACAATACTTGTATCGGGAGGTATAAGGGTGAAGACCCTACGAACAGGCAAGTACCGGTTGATCGAAAGGATCCTAAGAGAGGCCAGGCAAGCTACCCTTTCCAAGCCCCGGATGCAGGAGCTGGCTGACCGAGTCACCGGCGTGTTCGTCCCCTTGATCCTTCTCGTGGCGAGCGTCACCCTCGGCTTCTGGCTCCTGAAAGGCAAGCCCCTCACAGAAGCCCTCCTATATACTACTGCCGTCCTGGTAGTTGCATGTCCCTGCGCCCTTGGAATAGCCGTTCCAGCCGCTATATCGGGGTTTATAGGGAAGGCTATGAGGATAGGCGTGCTGGCACGTAACCCGGATGTAGTGGATAACCTTGCACGCTCAAAGATATGGGCTTTCGACAAGACCGGGACACTTACAGTAGGAAAGCCTAGGGTCGAAAAAGTAACACTACTAGGAGGCCTTGAGCCTGAGGAGGCCTTGTGGCTGGCTGCTTCGCTTGAGCGGGAGAGTAATCATCCAATAGCACGCGCAATAGTAGACTATTATAGTGGAATGTATTCTCGTCCTCTTATACGGGCCGAGGAGGCCGAGGAGATACCTGGATATGGGATAACAGGTGTTGTGGCTGGAAGGAGGGTCTCTGTTGGGAAGAGGGATTTTGTCCCAGAGACGGGTGTTAACCCCCCGGTTAACACAGCTGACTGCAACGTATACATCATCATATACGACCAGCCACAAGCATGCCTAAAAATAACAGACACCATAAGAAAAGACGCAGAAAAACTAATCAAATACCTCAAATCAAAGAACAAGACACTCTACATCATATCAGGCGACTCCCAGCAGAACGTAGCGCAAGTAGCAGATCGCCTGGGAATCCCTAGAGAAAACACGTATCCAAACACAGACCCCTTCGAGAAACCAGAAATCATATCCCAGCTAAGAACACAAGGCACAACCGTATTCGTCGGAGACGGGATAAACGACGCCGCGGCACTCGCAGCCGCCGACGTAGGAATAGCCGTGTCAGGAGCATCAGATATAGCCAAGGTATCAGGAGACCTAGTCCTACTAAAGGACGATCTAAACCTCATAATAAAAATCTACGAACTAAGCACTAAGACTAGCCGAATCGTAAAAGAAAACCTCGCATGGGCGTTCCTCTACAACATCCTACTAATACCTGTCGCCGCAGGAGCCCTGTCCAGCCTAGGAATAGTTCTGGAGCCCGGACTTGCTGCGCTAGCCATGTCGCTGAGCAGTATATCGGTCACACTCAATAGCCTTAGAATACTAAGATAAACTCCACACATTCTACTTCCAAAAAACCCAGTATTTACGAGCAGACAATAACCCCACTTACAACAATAATATACCATGAAGGTGGAGACCAATATGAACCATCACATAGATCCCGTATGCGGAATGAAGGTTCCACAAACCACACAATACAAAACCGTCTACAAGGGAAAAATCTACTACTTCTGTAGCCCACAATGCCTCAAAGAATTCAAGAAAAACCCAGAATACTACCTAGAACATGGCCCCCAAGGAATGCCACACCACTAGCCGGCTAGGCCTGTACAACCACAGTACCGAACCCATTTTGCCGGGATTCCCCTATGCCAGCAATCTCGGCGGTAGCCAGCACTTCCCCCAGCCTACGCCTATGCCTCGGAGATACCTCAACAATATACGTGACCTGACCCATCAATGCAGCCTCCCTCTTACCCTTATACGGAACCATCACAGGCCTCAACGTGTTCAAACTATACCATGTCTCTACTAGGCCTCCGAGTATCTCTAGCGACGAGTCCAGGATCCCCCTCGAAAACGTCTGTGCCCCTAGGACAAGCATGTATGGCACCATTAGTAGCTCGACAGCAGATGGACTGAACTTGGGTAGCTTGCTCCGAGTAAACACGTTGAATAACATGACCGGAGCCTTTAGATATACCCGGACACGGTTACCAACACTAATCTTCTCGTGTATAGAATCGGTCACGTCCTCTAACTTCTCCAATTTATAGGTGACTATTGAATCGCCTATCTTTACAGCAAGTGGAGATCGGAGCTCTTCAAGATGCGAAGCTATTCTCGACGAGATTGCCTCGTCTCCCCCGAAATGGAAAATGTATTCCCCGTCCAGCTCCATGGGGTTAAGTATCCATTCCCCCTTCTCCTTATCCCACCAGTACATGGGGGAGACGAGGCCGCCTAGCTCCATATCGCCCTTTCCCAGGCTGAACAATGGAGAGAGGTGGATAAGTGAGACGACTCCCCTGATCCCCCGGAATATCCGGAGTTCTTTAGCCAACGCATATATCAAGGTCTTGACGTGGACCCCTGTGAACTCATGCACGGGCCCACTGGAATCGACTTCGAGGATAGCCCTATACGCCTTCAAGCCTTTCCAGCCTCCAACCTCATGAACTCATATAGCACCTTTCCAGGAAACGTCTTCACAATAATATTCCTGCCATGAAGTATCAAGCCCTTCCTCTCCAACTCACGTATAACCTTATATATCGACCGTCCATAACCATACCGCAATATTAGATCCTCCCTAACACGTATAATATCTCCCTCAACCTCATATATCTGCTTAAATAGTGTTTTCTGCTTCCTCTCAAGCCTATACACGAAGAACCCGGTCAACGGAACCAGCTCAGACTCTCCTCCCTCGACTCCGACCAGCATATAACCCTTGGCACCATAGTTCATGACATAGTATAATACTGTTTGTACAACCACAGGATACAAGTAGCGACTCCCACTAATCAAAGACACCATCACGACCCGAGGAGACTCCCGTAATAAAATATCCATCAGCCTGGACACATCACCTGGATTCAACAGTTTAAGAACAATCTTATATGGACGCGCGCCTAATTCCTCTGCCAACTCTACGAGTTGATTGAAGATTTTCTCCTTAACGTCTAAAAATCCCTCAACAGTAACACCAATGATACAAGACACCTCACTAATCCTCGGATCCTCAACAAACTCCATGACAGTCTCTAGAGTAACACCAACGGGAACTATCAGACACGATGACACATTAAGCACCAACAAACAAATTCACCCTTCAAAGGACTAATAAATATAATTAACCTAAACAACAGCACAACTATAAATAATATTACACCAAATCATAATAACCAGAGGTGGACCAATGCTCCCACCACAACAAAGACTAAAAATAGCATACACGCTCCTACCACCACCACTATCAGCACTACCAGCAAAATACTGGACAAGCATAAGCCTACTAGTACACAGCTACAGTGTAGCAGTATTATTCGAGGAACTGACACAGTCTCTCGCCGACGCCTACGAACTAGATGATGCACCAGACGAAAAAGAAGCCTTCATAATCGGTTTCCTACACGATTTGGGACAAAAACTAGGCTCAAAGAATCTCCTCAAACGAGAAGAATGATACAAACAAAACTCGGAGAACTCGGATACAATCCAAG
>CAYROE010000093.1:0-5179 GCA_964425855.1 uncultured Desulfurococcales archaeon
GGTCAATTTATTGGGCAGTGGTAACGGTCACAACAGTAGGATATGGAGACATTGTACCTGTCACGGGCCTCGGTAAAGTAATAGGTATCGTACTTATGCTCTTTGGAATAGCTGTTCTAGGAGGCTTTATAAGCCTGACTAGCACAAGTGTAATGAATGTATTAGCCAGGTATAAAGCCGTTATGAAGAATAGAGCGATGAGGAATGATTACATCCGGGTTAGAGAGCTGGCTTCTAGGATAACTGATCTCAGTAATGACGAGTTTGAGGAATTGTTGATGCTAGTGGGAAAAATTCGTAGAGAATCTGGAAAAATATAACTGTAGGATTATAAAAGGTATTATTTTTTCTTCAGCAATATTATAGCTATGAGTAAGACAACTATGGCGGCTACTATATATGTTGTTGGTAAACCTCCTATTGTTGACCCAGATGTAGTTTCTTCTTGGGTCGTTGTTGTCGTTGTTTCTCCGGGTGACGTAGTCGTTGTTACTTCTCCTGGGGGAGGTGTAGTGGTGGTTGTCTCTTCTCCTGTACCTACGAGGTTTACTTGGGAGAATGCATAGTTGTCAGGGTTGTACATTTCACTTATCCGTGCGGGTATTATATTTTCTATTGATACTCCTTCTATTACTGGTTTCAGTAATACTTGTATGGTTGTGGTTCCAGCTTGAATTTGTTCTATTGCTATAGCTATTAGTGCTCCATGATCCTCTACGGCGAATCCCTGCTGGGCTAGTGAATCTAGGTCTATTGAGTAACCTGTTGGAACCGGTATTTCTAGGACTAGATAATATAGTGGTTGTCCTGAGGATATTAGTATTGTTGAAGGAACTGTTCCATCAGGGTTTGGCTGATCTATGTTCCATGTCAGTGATAGTCCTCCTCCTTGTAGGTTTAATTCGTTATTTTCTTGAGATCCTCCTATTGCTGGTGCTAGAGTTGTTGTAGTCCAATAGTATGTTTCTACTGTTAGGTATGCCTCTCCAACTTGGCTGGTTACTTCTAGTCTGAACACGTTATCTCCTACTCCCAGGCTTGGATGAAGTGTGACTTTTTCTCCCGGGGCTAGAGTGTCACTCCATATTGCCTGGTCGTTAAGATATAGTGCTAATGAGACGGGGGATGTTGTCATAGAGTAGTGTCTGAGCATCTTAAGAGTATCGACGACGACTGCTCCTGTCCTAGTTGTGCTATGGAGCCAGTTGTCTGCATTCTGTATAAGCCAGGCTAATCCTTGGTTTGTAATGTCTGTCCATCCCTGGACATAATATAGAGCTTGTATTGCATATGCTGTAGTTACTTCTACGCTATGGCTCCATCCATATGTTGTAGAGGTCCAATATATTGTTTCCCCGTCTGAGACTCCATTACTGGTAAGCCAGTCAGCGGCGTTAGTAAGTGCTTCATCTACTAGGTTTTGTAGTGTGGTATTGTATGTGACCTGTCTCGCTTCGTATAATGCTAGCATTACTAGTGACGTTATATAGGGGTCTCCTACAGTTGCTTGTTCAGTCCCCCAGCTGCCGTCATCTAGTTGATTAGATAGTAGGAATCTTGTAGCACTGTCTAGAACTGCTACGTCGAATGGCCCGCTATAGCCATAGTTTAGTATGTTGTAGTATGATAGAGATAAAGTGTATAGGATGTATGCAGTTAATTCTATTCGGTCTTCTACATAGTCCGGCGAGACAGGAGTCCATCCACCATCCGGGTCTTGTGTGTTGACAAAGTATTGTGTAGCATTGTATATTGCTCCAGGTATCGTGTTTCCACCTGTGCTGGCCGGTAAATATATGCTGTAGTTGTAGGCCCATTCCTCTGTTTTTACTAGTCCTTCAAGGACATATGCCGTGAAGAATGGCGTAGAGTTATATTCTGGATACCATCCCCATCCCCCGTCTGGTTTCTGCAGATCGACTAGATCCAGCGCTCCACCTATTACTATCTGCGTGTAGGTCTGGTATTCTTCTTCTGTCAGGCTTCCCTCGTAGTAGGAGAGGTAAATTATGGCGTTGAGGCTTGCTAGTAGCTTGCTGGTTCTCTGCTCGGCACACCCATATGGATAACTTATTAGATCTTTAATCTCACTGATATATATAACCGTTGGCCTAGTTGATACCGTCACGGTTGTTGTCTCATACATTAGGTTAGTTGGCAGTTGATGGTTTACTATTGCTGGTTCTCCTGGACGTGCTTCTCCGGAGCTGAAGATCGCGTATTGATACGGTGACGGTAATATTTTGATATAGCTTGTTCTCTTAACCGTGTAGTTTCCTACCAGTGCACCGGTTTCATTATAGGCAGAGTACGAAACGTATAGTGTTACCTTGGTTGTTCCAACTCTATGTAGAACCTGGAATAGGTAAGTATTAGCATATGATTCTCCTGGGGCTAGGGTAAACTCGTCCCTTAGTGGAGGTGCGACAAGAGGATCTAGGGAGATAGACTCATATTTTAGCTCAGTAGTTACCTCGTATGATATGTTCTCTCTATTCGTGTTAGTTATGTTGAAATATATTGGTATTGTCTGATCCCAGTATGCTGATGGCGGAGCGTCGAGCTCTGTGGTTAGCTGTCCGGAGCCTGGGAGGAGTGATGCAAGATTTGAAAGCATTGCTGTATTATTGGAATACGCATAGGCGTATATGTATGTTACTTGGTCTCCTGGTTCCAGTGAGAGTTTCCAAGTTAGTCCGACAACGATGTCTCCTGTAGTTATGACTTCTCCATTTATATTAATTCTCTCGGGTGGATCCTCTCCGTGATAGTATGCTATGTATGCACCATTAAACATGTCGAATGATCCTATAATTATGCCCATAGGATATCCTGTCGACTGATCAATCTGAAGCAGCCAGGGCTCGCTGAATTCTTCTTTACTTAGGAAAGTCTCAACCGTTAATCTTGTTATCTGATTGCCGAGCGGTGCGAGAATATAGTCTCCGGGAGCTCCGGCGATGTCTAGGTCCATGTACTCCTCATATAGCATGTCTGTGAAGCTCTGGGTACCATTGTTTACTATTGTAGTCTTTACGATGAGAATTGGTGCTTCATTGAGCATGATGAATTCGCGCTTTACTATTAGTCCGCTCCAGGGTTCATATCCGGTATGCTGTATCGCGTATGTATCTGTCATGTTGATTGTTTCCATATACTCGTTCCAGTCGAAGTTAGCTCGGTCAATTATTGCAGATCCCGAGTAGTTTCCATCGTATATACCGAAGTCGTTCAAGTACATAATGTCAGAGTCTATATCCATTAATGGTACAGCTGCAAGACTCTCTATTCTTCCATAATTTATCTCGCTGTATAGATATTGGCTCTGTACCTCTACGTCTAGTCCAGGGGGCGAGTGTGTTATAGATCCCTCTTGGGTGTTCGTGGTCTGGGTCTTACCGATAAAGCTTGTGGTCGGAGCTATTGACAGAACTATTATGGCGAGTAGGAGTATCCCGAGGACTCCCTTTTGTCTGTATTTCAAATCTACTCTTCCTCCTTTGCCTTTTAAATGCATAGTCGGTATACTAGATTGTAAATAGGGATTATAATATTGGCATATTAGAAGATATATGTTAGGGTATAGATAAGTATCTGTTAATAGACTTGTTTCAGCATTAATACAGTGAGAACGAGAAGCCATAATTTTTAATAATATATATTTAACACAATTATATAAACCGAAACAGAAGTCATAGACGGTGATCCTCGTTGATGATCCTAGCAAGCAGAGAATATCCCTATGGGAACCTGGCAATAGCCTCAGAGAACCCCCTAGCTAGCTCAATAGGCCTACATATTGCCTCAAAAGGAGGCAACCCAATAGACGTATCTATAGCAACAAGCATTGCCCTAGCTGTAACGATCCCGCACCTAGGAGGCCTAGGAGGAGACTACTTCGCACTAGTCTATACACCGAATAGAGAAGTAGTGGTTATAATGGGATCCGGCCAGTCACCTGCTAGACTAACCCTAGAGGAGATACAGGGCCTGGAGCAGAAATGGCAGTCGATGAGAGGCCCTTTGACAATAGTGGTTCCAGGAATGATAGATGCACTATATACCCTATGGAGGGAACATGGAAGCCTAGAATGGAGAGAAATCATAGAACCATCAATAACTCTAGCGAGGAAAGGATTCCCGGCGCCACCTGCTTTTGCCCATGCAGTTAAGCGATACCTAAGGATCCTCTATAATGATCCTGGAAGCAGGCAAACATACCTACAGAACGGCCCAGTAGAGACAGGTCAACGAATAAGTTATCCAGGAATGGCTAGACTCCTGGAAATAATAGCTGATGATCCAGGAGCCTTCTACAAGGGAGAAATAGCAGACGCCATACATGAATACGTCCAAAACCATGGAGGGCTACTTTCAAAAAACGATATGAAGAGCTACAAGGCATATATTGACGAGCCCCTAATGCTAGAATCCTACCACGGCTGGAAAATATATGAAATGCCGCCAAATACTCAGGGTGCAACCACACTACACTTACTTAAACTCCTCCAAGACACGCCATATGATCCAGCCCGACGGCTACCTTTACTAATAGAAAAATCAAGAATAGCTTATAGTATCCGAGACATCCATATAGGAGACCCCGAGTACATGACAACTACCCGAGAACACCTCCTATCAGACAAGATACTCGATGAAACACCCATACTCGAAAAATACAAGCCCGGGAAATGCAACCCCCTCCAACAACCAAGAGAACACGACACAACATTCCACGCAGTGGCATCAAAAGACGGATGGTATATCGCATCAATACAGAGCCTCTACTACCACTTTGGAAGCGGACTAACAGAGCCCACCTACCAGATAACACTAAACAATCGAGCAATAGGCTTCGAACCCAGACCAGGCCTACCAAACAGCCTCGGCCCCAGTAAAAAACCACTGCACACACTCTCAGCTGTTCTTGCACAGAGACCAGAGACCAACGAGACAATAATACTAGGAACCTCAGGCGGACAATACAGGCCACAACAACACGCACTAATACTATCAAGCATAATAGAACACCAATACACAATCGGAGAAGCAATATCAGCTCTCAGAGCCCTATGGACACCAGGAACCTGCAACATCATAATAGACCCAGGAGTCCCCCCAGATCTCATACCACCCGGATACACACAAACAATAAGCCGAACAGGAATAGCATCTGGAA
>CAYROE010000094.1:0-4882 GCA_964425855.1 uncultured Desulfurococcales archaeon
AGTATTCGACGACGAGTGCGCAAGAGAAGGAGACATACTCCGCAGCGTGAGAAAATATGTAGTGACTGTCATAGGAAACTACCGAAAATGGATCATAAAAGCCCTAGACAAATTGGAGGCTAAAGGTATAGAGCCCCAGATCATAGCTCCAGGCCATGGACTATTATGGAGAGGATCACCCAAGAAGATTATCGAGTACTATAGGAGCATAGCTGAGGCAAGACCAGTAAAGGGCAAAATACTAGTATTGTATGCCTCGATGTACGGCACTGTCGAGTCGATGACCAGGATGCTATCCTGCGAGCTACGTCGTAAAGGTTTAAAACCCATCGTTTATGGATTCACGGACACATCCCGCCCAAATATAAGCGATATACTGACAGACGCTATAGACGCTGAGGCCCTAGTAGTATCAGCCCCTACATACGAAGCCGGCCTATTCCCCATAATGAAATACGCCATAGAAGAGATCTGCGAGAAAGCCGCAGCATCGAAAAAACTAGCAGTACTCGCGACATATGGATGGGGAGGTATAGCGGCAAAGCGTATAAGAGGTCAGCTAGAGAGCTGTGGCTTCGAGACTATAGCAGTCCTTGAAGAGAGAGCACTCTCACCAGCAGGAGGAATAGTATTACAGGAGAGGATTAAGAAGCTTGCTGAAGAGATTATTAAGGGGCTATAGTTTTAAGGGTTTTTCTATTCGTCTATATGACTATACATGTTTATGTTATTGGTAGACGATAAAACCACTAAATTATATTAATTAAAATCATGGTGTGCACTTATGGTAAAAACATTTACAACTACAATTAAAATAAACATGCCTAAGCAAGAAGTTCTTGAACTCGCGAGCGACCCCGAGATAATGATTAGTTTTTGGAAGTTCCTCAAAGAATCAGACCTAGAAAGAGATCCTATCCAGGTAATTCTTCGTTTTAAGAAATTTGGTATATCCAAGGAATTCGATTATGATGTAGAAATATCTAAGGACGAAAACAGCGTCTTATATCATGGAAAAGCCCAAGATAGGGAGTTCCAAGTAAAAATAGAACTGAAAGAGGAGCGAAAAGGGGTTCGAGCACTAATCACGGTAAGCTATAAGGGCCCATACGAGTCATTGTCGACGTCATTCTTGAAAGAATTCGCAGAAGATATCTCTAAAGGACTTAAAGCCCTCGAAAGAGCATATACTAAGAAAAAAACAACCCAGCCTGTCAGCAAGCTTAGCGACCCATCATATCTAGTTAAATTAATGACACAGTGTAAGCTACTGACTAAGCGAAAAATGATTATTGCTGACTACCAGGATTTGCAATCATTATTCTACATCCTGCAGGACTTTTCCCAGAACAAGACAATATTCGTCAGGATACACTCGGATAAAACCACTGTAAGGATGCTTGTAAAAAACGGACAAGTCCTAGACTTCATAGCTACGACTGGAGGAGATGAGTTTCAAGGACCTCATCTTGTCGATAAGATGCTAGACTTATTAGATAAGAAAGATGTTGACTTACTTATCTTCGAAGCACCCGAGTGAATGGATAAGCCCTATACTTTTTCCTTAGAACTAGTATTATAGCGGCAGCTATTAGTGTTGCTGCCAGGGTCACGTATACAGGTGTGAAATAGGCTTCTTGACCGTATCTTGTGGTCTCATTGTATATGGATATTTTTGTTATGGTTATGTTTTTTATGGTTATGTTTTCTATATTTTCTAGTCCGAAGTACAGGGTGAAGTAGAACTCGGTATGTGATCCTGGATTTAGGCGTGTAATGTATGAGGCCGGTATGGTAAAGGTTAGTTTTCCTGGCTCGGTATATATTTGTCTTGTTCCGGGATTAGTCGAGTTAAACAGGTAGACTACCGGGCTCGTGAATGGGCTACCCTCAATGGGCCTTGAATCGGCATACGGGTATAATATAATTGGGGATATCCGGTTTCTTTTTGTTATATTGAGTTCTATTGTTACTATAAGTATATCGCTTGGAGTTGTCGTTTCATTTGCTGTAATAACAAGTATATAGTCACCTGGCCCAGACCTAGTAGTTATACGGTTGTCTAGGACGTAGTATGCTGGTTGAAGACTAGATATCTTTATCATAGCGTCGTTTCTCCAGCTGATTTCGACATATATTGATCCCCTCCATATTTTGACATCGCTCTTCTTAATATCAAGCGTGAAGTATCCGTAAAGTGGTGACTCTGCGACAAGAAAGAGGTGGAGTAGTGTGTGTCCGGAACTGGATTTTTCTAGGCCAGCGATAGTTATCGTGGGCATAGATCCGCCTAGTGGGGTATAGTCGATCCATAACTCGTTACATGAGACATCCATGGGGATATTAATAATTATATGTGTGAATAATCCCTCGTTTCTAACGTCTTCTAGTGTGAGTGGTATTGTTTCGACATCTACTCTCTTCTCTATGAACACTATAGGGCCGACCACATTAGATAAGTTGAGGGATTTTGCAATTCCATATCGTTCTGCCTCTATGTAGAGATAGTATTCTTTGCCATATTCTATTCCTGGTAGATCTCCAGTAAGTATAAGTATCTTATTAGGATCGAGTCTATCTCTGTATTCGGCGTTATTGTTGTCGGCTTGAACGAGGGTGAATGATACATTAGTACCTAATAGGCTCGCTCCTCGTGGTTCTAGTAGTAGTTTGAGTTCTGAGGTCTGATTGAATAGTTTATCGCTTACTATTTCGATATCTCCAAGATCAGTATAGAATGTCCTGAGGAGTATGCGTATCCATCCTGGGGCAACATTTCTCGGCTCGAGCTTGAACCAGTAGTTTTTATAATTCTTTATTATGGTTAGGTTGTGATTCTCTCCCATATAATCTAGGAGATCAAGTGTCTTGATTGTTGTCTGGTTGATCTCGAATATTATAGCGATTAGTCTGAAATCATTGACGTGTATCTCTTCAAGATCACTGCAATCCTGCATTAGAGCGGTTAGCGATACGGTTTCGGTGGATAAGAGCTTCCTACCCAGCATATACTCAGATGAATTACAGGTATAGTTGTATTCGAGGACCAGTATCGTTTTTGGTGAAATGTGTCGTGTATCTATTGTGATATCATAGATGGTTGTTTCCAGTTTTGAAATATAGAATACTATTTTACCAAGTATGTTTCCCGTGTATGATACTAAGTTTACTTCTAGTGTATTATCGAACTCGTGGACCTCGTACCTAGCTCCCGCATCATATGTCTGAGCCTTACTTGTAGGGACTTGGATAACTGTAAATAGAACCAATAACACTAGTACAAGACCTAAGTGCATCTTAGATACCACGGCGTTTCACCTCTAGCCTAGATAAGGTCTTGTAGACGAGAACAGCTCCAAGGATAGATGCATATGAGATTACTATAGTCGGCCCAGTGTTTATGAATGACCGTACTGAGACTCTAACGGTAGCTAGGGTTGTCTTGGGGGATTGTTCGCTAAATATTTGGTTTGTGATAACATATGATATAATTGATTCATCGGCTTCAACGTTAATGTCTGTGATGTGTGGTGGGTTGATACTTCTTAGTGACGTGGTTGCCCAGCCCGGGTGATTTATTTCGTATATCAGTACTGTCGAGACAGATACGCTGGTATCGTTTATGTCGAGATAGATTCTAACAGGCACAATTATCTGGCCATCTTCTACTATGACATCTCCCAGATATACGGTAGCAGTATTACCCTTAATAGAGGACACGGTTACTGGAGCATTTAGAGGAGCATTCATTGTAAAACTATCATATATCGTTGTTACTGGTACGAATATAGCTGCAGTGAATAGTATAAGAAATAACACGAGTACTGAGGATGCTAGCGCCTTATAAGAATTAGAGAGGAGTAAGAGTATTGTGAATGTAAGAAGTCCTACTAGTGTACCACTGAGGCCGACTACTAAATCGGCTACAAATTTATAGGTGACGAAAGCGATTATTGCCGATCCGACTGCCGTTATCATATAACGGATTTTCGATTCTGCTGTCATGTATAAGGCCGTTATCAAAACTGCGAGTGTCAGAAAGATCCATAGGTATATACTTATATAGGCCAGGCCAGTGTAGTCTCCGAGTACTACGTATATTAATGATAAAAGTGATGGAAGAATTGAAACAGGTAGAATATATTTGTCTACAGTATTCAATTTTATTATCCTAATATTCTTCATGATCCAGAACATTAAGGCAACCACAAGCAGTTGTATCCATAGGATCCTCGTAGACCCGAGTGTATCCATGTAGGTGTATCCTCCAGCATCTAAGGATGATGCTATAGAAGCTCCAAGAATACCTGTTAGCGCTAATACAGGTCCTCCGCCGAATAATAACGCTATTGTTGATGTTATTGTTGCTAAGTGTCCGGGATTGGCGAGTATACTGGTAATATTTCCATCATAATAGTAGAGGGACGAGTACACTGCTGAAAACAGTGAGAATACAAACAGTATTTTTTTGAGGGTGTCAGATGAATCTATGAGGACTAGCATGAATAACGCCAAGACGAATCCGTAGATGGAAACTGATATTGCAGCGTATAATGGAATATAGGATGGTGGAGAGCTAGTTCCAAGAATCGCGATCGCTAATATGTTTGCAATTGTTAATAGTAGTACTTCTAGTCCGACCACTAGGTGTGGTCGCCATCCGGCTTTTGGCTTAAGTATTTGGAGGCCTCCAATATATGTGATAATAATTATTTCAGCCAGTAAAAATCCGTGGAGTTGTAGTCTGTATTTAATCATTGTATAGATGGTTGATAGTGTAATTGTTGTGAGAATTAAAGGAACTATGAATTGTCTTGTTTTAAAAAGTTGTTTTATTGGGAAAAAGATTGCTTGAGATTGGTTTCATCCCCCTCCCCTCTCC
>CAYROE010000094.1:4892-5104 GCA_964425855.1 uncultured Desulfurococcales archaeon
CCCATAAGGGGTCGTCTACTCTAGTATTTCCTGGCGAATAGTAGTAGTGCTGCTCCTAGCGCTCCTATGCTGAAGGTTGCTAGTGGTATTCCTCCTGTTGACTCCTCGGTGGTCTGCCCAGGTGTTATTGGGTGTATGTTGTGTGGGTCCATCTCTAGTGCTGCTGCTGGTATTCCGATCTTCCATTTGCCATCTACGATCATGTATGATCC
>CAYROE010000095.1:0-5070 GCA_964425855.1 uncultured Desulfurococcales archaeon
TGGAGTGTTTACTCCCCGGTTAACAATGGATTGGGGAAACCACCGTATTTAGATATATGGGGTCTGATTTCATAGGAATAATCTTATGGTTTGCTTTTAAATATGATTAATAGATATAGAGAGATAAACTGAATAGACAAATGTGTAGAGGGGACAGTTTTGCCTAGCGTGGAGACGATAGAGCATGATGTAGTGATTCTGGGAACGGGTATCGCTGGTCTCAGAGCAGCGATAGAGATCAAGAGGAAATACGGTGACAAGATAGACGTAGCGTTAATCAGCAAGATACATATTATGAGGAGCCACAGTGTAAGCGCCGAGGGAGGAACAGCCGCAGTACTGTATCCCGAGGAAGGCGACAGCTTCGCCCTACATGCATGGGACACGGTTAAGGGAAGCGACTTCCTCGCGGACCAAGACGCAGTATGGCTCATGGTAAAACTACTCCCAGAAGAAATAAGGCTCCTAGAGAACTGGGGCCTCCCCTGGAGCAGGCGTCCCGACGGAAGAATAGCCCAGAGACCATTTGGAGGACACAGCCATCCAAGAGCGACATTCGCCGCTGACAAGACAGGATTCTTCGAGATGCAGACCCTATACAATAAACTACTAGAATACGATAAATGGGAGCGCTACGACGAATGGTTCATAACCAACATAGTGGTCGAAGACAACCAATACAAGGGACTCTACGCAATCAACATGAGGGACGGCAACCTCTACTACTTCAAGAGCAAAGCAGCAATCATAGCGATGGGAGGCGGAGGCAGACTATACAACTTCACAACATATGCCCACACAGTCACCGCAGACGGTTACGCCGTAGGTTTCAGAGCAGGCATACCGGTTAAAGACCCAGAGTTCATCCAATTCCACCCAACAGGACTAGTACCAAGTGGAATACTGATAACAGAGGGAGCTAGAGGAGAAGGAGGCTATCTGATCAATAACAAAGGAGAAAGATTCATGCTAAGGAGTGACTGTGCACCCACAAAGGGAGAACTAGCACCAAGAGACATAGTATCGAGATGTGAAATGAAGGAAATACTAGAAGGCAGGGGCTTCAAAGACGAAGTATCCGGCCTAGGATACGTAAAGCTAGACCTCACACATCTAGGAGAGGACAAGATAAACGAGAGACTACCAGCGGTCAGAGAAATAGCCATAAGATACGCGGGAGTCGACCCAGTAGAGGAGCCAATACCTGTAAGACCAGCAGCCCACTATACAATGGGAGGACTCCACACGGACAAATACTACAGGGTCCTCAACGAGGACGGCGCATGGATAAAGGGACTCTTCGCGGCAGGAGAAGTAGCGGCCTCAAGCGTACACGGAGCCAACAGGCTTGGAAGCAACAGTACAGCAGAATGTCTAACCAGTGGCAGACTAGCCGGCCTCCTAGCAGCAGAATATGTCCTAAGAACCCCGGACGCTCCCAGCGCATCACCAGACAGGCATGCAAAAGAAGAGACCTGGGTATACGGCCTTCTGAAGAGAGAATCCGGTGTACCTAGCTACGATATAAGAAGGAAAGTAAGGAACATTATGGGAGACTACTTCTACGTGTTCAGGACAGGCGACGGGATGAGGGAGGCCCTCTCCCAGATAATAGAGTTGAGAAAGCTCATGAGAAGCCAAATGTATGTAGAGGACAAGAGCAAGGTATACAATACAGATCTACAAGCAGCAATAGAGACGATAAACCTCCTAGACGCGGCCCTAGTCGCAGTCAAAGCTGGACTAAATAGGACCGAGAGCAGAGGAGCCCACTACAGGCTAGACTATCCGAAGAGAGACGATGAGAACTGGCTCAAACACACACTAGTACTAAGAAACGGAGAAGACGACGTAAGAATAACCTATAGCTCCGTCGCGATCACGACCTGGAAACCCGTAGAGAGAAAGTATTAGAGGGGTGGTTCAAATGTCAGAGGAAAAGACAAGAGTCCTAGAGAATAAGCCGGGATGGATCGCGAGCATAAATCCATGGGTACTCCGCATAGTAAATAATCCTGAGAGAGTAGCGTTCGTACTACACAGAGTAACAGGCGTACTCATGGCCCTGATAATAATGGCGCATATATTCGTGACAGGAACGCCGGCTCATACAGGCTGGGATGCCTGGGTAGAAGAGATAAGTAAGGCACAGGGATTCAGCATAGTAACGCTCTATTTCTTCTTCTTCGCGGGCATAGCATGGTTCCATGGACTCAACGGAATAAGACTACTACTAGTAGAGTTCTTCGGAGTATGCATTGGAAAACCAGAGAAGCCGAAGCCACCGTATCTAGCGCCGAGCCTCAAGGCATGTCAGAGGAAGCTACTATACCTTGTATTCCTGCTATGGCCTATACTCTGGGCGATAACAGGATACATAGTATTCTTCAAGTAGGAGGGGTGCAGGGAAATGGTGAAGAAAGGAACCGTTCAGGCAATCGTCCAGTACATTACCGCGATACTACTCATATTTCTACTAACATGGCACCTAGTAGTAAGAGTACCATGGCTGAGAGGAGTAGAAACCTTCAAAGACACACTCTCACCAAGCCTAGTATACCACGAGATAAATGCCTACGGAATACTGCTACTCTTATTCGCCTACGCTGCATTGCTACACGGCTTCAACGGTCTACGCGGAATACTATTAGAATGGACCAGTGGCAGATACAAGAACCTCATAACAATAGTCATAGTCATACTCCTCGTGGTTTTCGGCGCACTGGCAACCTACACCGTGATAGGAACCCCTGCCCCGTAAAGTAGAGGAGGTGGTATAGGATGACGTTCGATGCACAGGCAGCGACGAGAACTCCGCCAAAGAAAGTCGTGTTTAGGATAAAGAGATACGATCCAGAAAAAGAAAAGACCTGGTGGGAGGAATACGAAGTAGAAACCTATAGAGGAATGACTGTACTTGACGCACTCCTCAAGATCAAGGAAGAAATCGACCACACAATAGTAATGAGATACAGTTGTAGAATGGGAGTATGCGGAAGCTGTGGAATGATAATTAATGGAATGCCGAGACTAGCATGCCAGACACAGATATCCGAAGTAGCATCAGAGGCCAGGCCAGTGATAGAGTTAGAACCACTGAAGAACCATCCAGTAATAAAAGACCTACTAACAGACTTCACAAAGTTCTTCGAAAAACACAAGAGCGTAAAACCATACTTGATAAGGAAGAACAAGGAAGAAGTAGAGAAGGGAGACGCAGAATTCCTAATGACTCCAGACGAACACAAGGAGCTCTACGAGTACACGCTATGTATAGCGTGTGGCTTATGCTACAGCGCCTGTCCGGTAGCCGCGAGCGACGAAAGATTCCTCGGACCACAGGCCCTAGCCTACGTATGGCGCTATGTAAGTGATCCAAGAGACGAAGCATGGAGAGAAAGACTAGAAGCGGTCGACGTAGAAGAAGGACCTTGGAGCTGCCATTACGCGGCATCATGTAGCGCAGTATGTCCAAAGATGGTTGACCCAGGAGCAGCTATCCAGAGACTAAGGAGCGCCCTAATAAAGTACAAGCTAGGCCTCTTCAAGAAGAGGACATCCAAGAAAGCCGAGATACCGAAGGAGCAGATAAAGCCGAAGAAGCCACTTCCTCCAGAGTCAAAGCCAGTAGAAGGAGTAGATATAGAAGCAATGGATAAGGCTCCTGTAGAGATACCAATTGAGGAGCTTATATCGTAACACAGGATAAAACAAAGCTTTTTCCTCTAATTCAACATCGATTTCCTTCCTAGATATTATTCTAATAACGCTGTAAATTCCTAGTCAATCTTTTTACGTGTAGTGCTGATAGCCTTAGAGATTAGATGCTTAGATTCAGGTTCATCGAACTGAGATGTATATAGCTTGTAGAAGTATCCTCTCTTTTTAATCAGGTCGTTGAAGGAGCCCTGCTCTATTATTTCTCCGTGGTCAAGTACTATTATTCGGTCAGCTAGTCTTGCCAGCGATAGCCTATGCGCTATTATAATGCTTGTTCTCCCCTTCATGAGTTTCTGCATAGCCTGATATACCAGTTGCTCGGTACGCGGGTCAACGCTCGACAACGCCTCGTCCAGTATGACTATGTCGGGGTCACGGATGAGGGCTCTAGCAAGGGAGATCAGCTGCTTCTCCCCTACACTTAACAGCTTCCCTGCTTCTCCTGCAGGCGTATCATATCGTTGTGGAAGCTTCATTATGAACTCGTGTATCCCGAGCTCTTTACATACTCTTACGACATCGTCGAGTGATGCTCCTGGACTAGCGATCTGGATATTCTCAGCTATTGTTCCCGGAAACAGATAGGTCTCCTGTGGAACATAGCCGATTCTAGCACGTATGCTTCGTCTATCCAGTTGTCTACTGTCTCTTTCGTCATAGAGGAGCAGGCCCTTGGTGGGGTCATGGAAGCGCATTATTAGGTTTGCAAGAGTAGTTTTCCCTGCTCCTGTTCTACCGACCAGGGCTATGGTCTCGCCGGGTCGGATATGGAGGTTTATGTTCTTTAACACCGGGTTACCCGGCTTGTATTCAAACCAGACTTCGCGGAGCTCTATTTCTCCTTGGAGCTTGTCTATTTTGTCGCCTGTTGTTTCCTCGGTGTCTTCGTCGTCTAGGACCTCGTATATCCTGACTAGAGATGCTAGTGCTGATTGGAGGCTATCATACATGCTTACGACATTGTTGATTGGTCCCCTGAATCTCTGAGTGTATTGAACAAATGCCACTACTATTCCGAGGCTAACGGCTCCCGTGTAGGCTAGGTAGGATCCGTAGGCTAGTACTATTACTATGCTGAGGAGGGAGGATATGTTCATGAGAGGCCAGAAGAAGCCCATGTAGTAGGCGACCCTCATGTAGGCCTTTACAGTATCCCTGGAGGCACGGCTAAACTCTTTTTCTACCATCGGTTCTCTTCCAAACGCCTTCACGGTCTCTATACCGCTCACAGACTCTTCAACTATACTGGAGATCTTTGCTATCTTCTGTCTGGTATCCCTGTATGCTCTGTATATTCGTCCTCCGAAGTACTTTGATATGAACACCATCAAGGGTATAGTGGTCATAGCG
>CAYROE010000096.1:0-4916 GCA_964425855.1 uncultured Desulfurococcales archaeon
TTCTAAGCGAGGAGAAGCTAGCATTCCTCCCAATAACCTTGGACGTAATAGAAGAGGCAACTAGAATAGCCGCAGAATACGGATTGCTACCCAACGACTCACTCATAGTAGCAACATGTAAGCACTATGGAATAAACACTATAGCTACTTTTGACGAGGTCTTTAAGCGAATCCCATGGATCAGGGTAATCCCCTAACCCTTAATAAAGGGATGGTATTCAGCTAGGGCTATCGTTGGTGGAGCGTAAATTGACTACGATTCCCTGCTAGATCCCATTTACGGATACTCCCTTGATACATCCCCGATATGATTCGATGTCTACTTGGGAAAGTTTGTGGCGGGCCCGCCGCGAGCTTGAACCCGGGATCACCGGCTCCGAGGGCCTGGGAAATATAAACTATGATTCCAATGAAGGCAAGCGATAGGAAACACTCTTCACAAATGCTTATCGCCACGGATATCAATTCGGATAATTCTGGAAACACCTAGCCCACAGGAAAGAATAATTGCTCCAACACACGTAGTATCTGACCGGGGGATAGAGTTGTCTAAGATAATTATTAGGGCTAGATACGAGAAGTGCGTGCTGAAGCCACTAGAACCTGTTAAGCTAAGCTCAGAGAGGGTGAGGAAGTAAGGATAAGAATTGAAGAGAATATTAGGGTGAGGCTGAAAGATATCATCGGTGTTCTTGGAGAGTCTAGCGAGGAGGAACTAGAGAGATACTTAGAGGAGGCCTGGTAGTCGTGATTTTTGTGGACACTAACATACTATACCATATTCTCACAAAACACCTAGAAGAGGGGAAGCGCTACCATTCTAGAAGAGAATCCTGGCGATTATCTCGTTATGAACAGCGGTTCATAACGAGATAATTTACACTTCAACAAGACAATATCTAGAACTCAGGCATTGGTAAAAGAAGCATACTCAGCCAGAAAATAGATAAAGAAACATAGATAAAAACGCGGATTTCCCGGAGGGGTAATCAATGTTATTAGAGAATTATTTAAAAGATTAAATATAAGAATAATATCAAGCATATACGCAGAGCAGGAACTTAACAATGCATTAATAGAGTTCAAACTACTGCCTAGCGACGCTATAATAGCGTTGACCTGTAAACACTACGTTACCGACACCATCCTCACCTTTGACGAGGTTTTAGGTATGCACCCTGGTTCAGGGTAGTCCCTTAAATCTTGACATAGAAGAGATTAACAGCCAAAATTATCCCTAACGATGCGAAAACTAATTCCAGTTTTCTAGTCCGCATTTGGTGTTGCGCCTACTCTTGTTGGAAGAAAAAGATTTATATATGGTATATTTAAGTGGCGCGCCAGCCGGGATTCGAGAACCCACGAGCCGCTGGCTCAAAAAGACCCTAGCCATAGATCTTTGGGTTGCTTGATTGCATGAAGTGCTACATCAGGTGCCTTCATGTGATAAGCCCGCTCGAGAATGCTCCCGAGAATGTTGCAATACTTAGGGCAAAGGCTCGGATGGTTCAGGACGTGTATACTCTTTACATTACAGATTCATCCAAATATATAAAAAATTTATTAATAAAATATTGTTAAATATATCAGATGACTTGAGAGACTAGAGTCAGAAATAACCAATGAAATCGCAACCAGTATAAGCAGCCTAGTAGCCCTTAATCAACGTTAAGATGACCAGGTGACTCTTCAAAGCATTCCAGTACCTAACTAGAGGATTTCGCCATGTGATTGTGGAACCAATTATAGACACACGGGTCGCGATAGGTGTATACTCGAAGGCTAGCAAGATCTTATTATATTTTGAAAAGAAGAAGTTAATGTAATAGCAATCCTCCTAGAGGAACGCTATTGAGTGTAAGTACGCTCTTCCGCAATAGAGAGTTGCTAGCTCGTCCATCATCAATGACGAATTCTTATTTTAATTAGACTCCATTCTTGGCCTTGGGGCTGGGTCCGTTGCGCAGCTCCGGTAGGAGACTTCTCCGAGCTACTAAGTCTGTCCTGGGTAGGAGTGTGAGGGCTAGGATTGTTGCTATAGTTTTCCTCCTGAGCTCCTTACTCGCCCAGGCTGGTGGATTAGCTTACAAGCTTGGCTTGGTGAGTATCAGGGCTCCCGATATCCTGGTTGTTGTAGCTACCGTATTGGCCTCGACAACGAATAACCCGCTAGTTATCGCGGCTTCTATAATTCTCGGAATTGCTGTGCTCTCCTTCTCCTATGCAAAATCCTATAGGCATGCTCTAGTGCTGGCAACGGTATACGCGCTTCCTTTCATTTTTACAAGTGGAGTTAATCTCCTACTAACAAGAGTTGGGCAGATCATTTTGTTGGATAAGAGTACTTGGGGCACGTATACCTTCGTAGTGCTTGTATCAGTTATTGCGATAATGCTTATCATAATTGTGGATCGGTATCTCAGCGCTGTATGGCATGCCTCTTATACAATAGTAAGGCCTGGAATGGCTAGGCCTTTCATAACATCGATAGTCATACTGATCCTTATGGATAACATTTACTCTAGAATCATGGATAGCTACAAGTCTCTCGAGTTAAACATAACAGCTCTGGTAACAGTGCTACTAGCAATCATAGGTCTCGTGAGCGATGAGAAAAAACAGACTCTCTACTACAGCATCTTACTATTCGCCGCGTATATCTTGGGATCCGTCATGTACTTTGCCTACCACAACCCGTTCATCTCTAGCTTGCTACTAATATTAGGCCTATCAATCATTGTAGAACGCCTAGTCATTCCACGCCTCAAAACACGTCCAAGAGTAGCGCTGACGCTTGATACGATACTACTATTGCTAGCATGGCTCCTAGCTTTGCCCTCCCTTATAATACTTGTAAATGGATATGCCTTTCTCGATAACAGGCATTTTGTAACCATGACTTTTGAAGAAAAACTCTATATTTTAGGAGGGGTTCCCGGTGTAATCGCTAGCATCATCACTCTTATCTTAGGCATCACTCTAATATATTGGATATTGTTTCGCCATATAAAACCAAAACAATTCTCAGATAAGTTAATCATTGTATACTTTCCACTAATATCGATCACGGTATTAGCGGTGATCTTTGCCACACTGGACAGCTGTGCAACTCTAATATACTCGAAGCACCCGCACTATGCAACGCCTATAGCATTAATCGTTTTTGTTATTTTAATAGTAATCCAGGATCTACTGGATACTTTTTATAATAAACTTGCAAAATACTTAAGCAATGGAGCCGCAGGGATCTCTTCCTTTTATTTGAGAGTTATTGGAATCAAACCACCGAGGGAGGCCACCCTCTCAATGCTTGTCACACTGTCACTTATTTTATACTTCTTCTATGAGGCGCCCGCATTCTACTCCTACATGTACGCGTATGATCACAGAGCTGTGAGCCAACTGGATCTTATCCTTCATCGTGCCGACAATGACATGGGTGTAGTATTTTTAATTATTATAATTTATAAAATATGGTACTTCTCCGAAACTCTTGACACTAAGCCGACTCTCGAAATAACCATTAACAGATTCAGGTTAATGAAAAATTTGAGGAAGTTTATAGCTCCATTACTCCTTACCCTGCTCTGGCTATCCTTAACTGTCTACACCCCCACGTTGTACACTACTTTATCAGACACCGTCAGGGGCTCCCTAGGCCTCCCCAAACCCATAACAAGAGCGGAGTGCCTCGGGGGAGACCTTCTGATAGAAGTGAGGGATCCAAGCCTGGCGTGGACTCACATAGAACCCGTAGTGTTCAAAAGAATTGGAGATTTTTACTCGCCTGTGGGTGTGGACTCAGGGAAGGTTCTCATCTTAGAGCCAGGCGAGGTTGTCGAGGCTTACACGCCATCTGGCAATAGGATAATAGGTGTTATTCATGGCGATAAGACGTTAACCCTTCCGGTTCCAGAAAAAGATGTTAACGAGACCTTTATCATAGTATACCTGAGTGCTATGTCTGAGCCATCGCCATGCTTGGCCATTGAAGATAGTATACTGAGGATAGATGACACACTCCACTGGGAGACCGGAAGTCCTAGACTGGTAATACTTGTGCCCTCAGATTATATCCCAGCCGGGGCAAACGCCATTATCGTAGCATACCGAGATGGGCTCGGGCAACCGTCATTTGTGAAAGTTGAAATCCATGACATAGTATCAGAGTGTAAGAATTCATGAAATATGCAACGCTAACGATAGTAAAGATAGGGACCCCTTGGCAGGATCCCTCTCGCATCCTAATTCATTGTTGGTGTTGCGTAAAGGATCGTACAGTTGTGTAGTAATGCGCTATGAGCCTCGGGACTATGATTAGTCTATCACCCTTTACTACCGAAGCTGCTTAGTGAAGAGGGCCTTGTAGGAGTGCTTCTAAATGTATGGACCTAAAGCCATGCGTCTGATCTGCCTCTAAAGGCAATATCGGAGTCAGCGTGATCCGTGCCTATTAAGTTAGAGTAAATCTCAATAAAGGATCCCGCTTTATTTATATAGCTATCTTCTCTGGGCATCTCAATGGCTACACGAAGCCTATGCTATCCACCTGCCCGGCAAGATGTACTTCTGGCCATTTATATTATCGACACGAGATATTTGGAACTAATGAAGCATAATAATAAACAAATTTTGTTAAACCTGAGATCCCCTGTTTCGAAGACCCGAGATATATAAGGGGTGTTTCCAGCAGAAACCATCAATTTGAAACACACTACACAAATGATAATCTATGATTAATATTATTATTGATAATCTAGAAACAACTTAACCCGGGAAAAGGCTAATTGCTCCAGCATACATAGCATCCAGGCGGGAGCTAGAGTTGTCCAAGGTAATTAGGGTCAGATATGAGAATGGCGTGTTAAAGCCGTTGGAGCCAGTGGAGCTTAGAGAAGGCGAGGAGCTAGTCGTCT
>CAYROE010000097.1:0-4915 GCA_964425855.1 uncultured Desulfurococcales archaeon
GATAAGAGAATAACTAGGCGGGCTTACTGCTTGAAACGATATCCTTTCTCCCTTAACCTAGCTATCGCGAGATCCCAATAATCTCCAAAGTCTTCTGGCTTAACACCATACCACTCAACGAATGCCTCAACAAGCTCGGCCAGACCGACCTCGTCCTTGCTCTTGAATCTCTCGTCTTCCCTAAGTATTCTCACGATAAACTGTTGTAGATCCTCGAGCCTTGTCCATGGGTACTGGAACCAGGTCCAGTCCTTAACCTCTATATGGTAATAGTCGGGCTCAAACTTTGCCACGGGGCTAATCCATTGTAGGGCCGCTACTTTTACTTCGGCAGGTTTCCACTCTCTCTGAATATAGTCGCGTGCAAGTAGAAGAGTCTCTCCTGTATCAACAATATCGTCGACTACGAGAATTTTCTTGCCCTCCATATCAACCTTATAGGGATACTTTAGGATAGCTTTTTCCGCGGCCTTAGCGGCCTCGGTCCAGTGCTGGCTCTGTACGCTGAGCAGGTCTGTTATATCGAGGAAGTCGCATAGGAGTCTTGCCGGAACGTATCCCCCTCTGGCAACCGCTACGATAACGTCAGGAGTCCAGTCACTGTTCTTGATTTTTTGTGAGAGTCCCTTTGTCCACTCGACTATCTCTTCCCAGGTTACTATTTTTACAGGAACCTTGACCATTTTTGACTGACACCAAATCCTTGATTATAGATCTAGTAGGGAATAAAAGGATAGTGGGCTTCTAGTATTGTTTTTTACATGGCGATGTAAAGAGGATTCAGCCGGTTACACTGGATATTTCCTCCCAATAGGATCCCGGTATAACAATACAGGAACCTTGTCTCCCGGCTTTAGATTGTCGGCTCCTGTAAACGCGATTCCATTGGCGAGGACTAGTCCTACATTGGCGCTACTCAACTGATACACCTTGTTTAATGGAGTAGCATAGTATACGCCGTCTCTGTATTCTACACGGACCTTGATTGGCCTAGGCCTACCGGCCTTGATACCTTCGGTTAGGACAGCATCGATTATATAGAGTGGCGGTGCCCCCTTCTCTATGTTACCCAGGTATCTGAGATATGGATACACTAGCCTTATGAATCCATGCAAGGCACTCAACGGATAACCTGAGAGTCCTATTATAGGCTTGTTTCCTACTACGAAAGCACTCGTCGGCCGTCCACCCTTTACGAATAGTCCCCGGAAGAGTAGTTGTCCTCCTATGTCGTCCTTTAGCTGGTAGAATAGGTCTATGTTGCTGGGCCCTGTACCACCAGTTAAGAGGACTACGTCGACGTTGTCTAATAGGTGTTTGATATACCATGCAACTGCTTCTTTATTGTCTGGTAATAGGACGCTGTCGACTATCTCTACCCATGGCAAGTACTCGTATATGAAGGCTTCTAGGAGTCCACCCGTCGTTGCTACTACTTTACCCTTATACACTTTCATCTGGGTACTTATTGGATCGCTCGGGACTATGAGCTCGTTACCTGTGCTAATAATTGCTACTCTAACCTTCCTATAGACCTCCACCTCTGTCACTGCAACTTCTAAGAGCCCCACGACATCGTATACTGTTAAGAGCTGGCCCCTCTTTGCCAGGCGTTGTCCCTTCCTCGTTATACTACCTCTCGGATCAATATACTGGTGGGGCTCTATCTTATCCTTAACAATAATGTATCCGTCCTCGACCTCAACTTTCTCTTCAGGAACCACTGCATCTGCTCCATCCGGCAGATAAGCCCCAGTTGTCACATAGACGGCTTCGCCCTCGCTGATCCTAATACCGACATCGCTCGTCCCAATAACGGCCTCGCCAACTAGCTTTAGCTTGCCTGGCGTATCACTGCTACGGACAGCGTAGCCGTCATACGCGCTTTTATGGCGGGGAGGCCAGTCGAAGGGAGCATGTATATCCTTTGCAAGCACATGATCGGGAGACTCCCATACCGGTACAATAAATGATTCCGTTACAGGGCGTGTATGACTCTTCAAAATTTCTAGGGCCTCTGGCACAGGAGTAAGTTTCCCAAGATACCTCGACACTTTAATCGCACCATATAATATAGTGCGATACCATATCCTAAAATATAACTAAACGTCTAGATACTTGTATGCAGTAGAAATATAGTATCGGAAACCTAGACATACCCCAGTCAGAAACGACCAAGCAACAAGAACCGAGAATTCACCGGCAATGAGGTGACAACCACTGACCACTAGATCGGCGAGACTCTACCTAATGATAATAGGAGTAACAATAGCAGGCATAGCTGCAGGAATAGCTAGACCATCTATAGCCTACTATGTAAGATACGATCTACAAAGCACGATGCTCTATGCCGCAGGATTAACAAGCGGATTCATGATGGGAAGAGCAATCACAAGTATCCTAGGAGGAGTCATAGGAGACCTTGTACCAGAGAAACGCTGGATAATGGCAGGAATACCAATAGCACTCTCAGCAATACTAATCGCCACTATACCATTTCTAGAGGCTCCCAGCCTAGTCCTAGCAATAATGGGTATATGGGGACTACTAGCTGGACTAGCCTGGCCAACTGCACAGATTGTAACAGCCTACCTAGACGAGAAGGGAGGCAAGGCACTAAGCTATTATTTCGCTGCAGGAAGCTTAGGAATATCCATAGGGAACAAGCTCTTCGGAACACTCCAGCTATCCTATACAAAGCTTATCTGGCTAGGCGCGGTACTCATGGCCTTGTCCTCGTTCCTGATAGTCGCCAGCGCATGCTGTATATCATGGATGCCAAAGAGCAGGATCAAGCATATAAAGAAGAGCCTACTCGACGTGAGGGTAGTATTCGTGCTAGCCTCAGCACTCGTTCTAGGCATGATGAGTGGGGTCTTGAAAGAATTCTTCTACATATACAGTAACGAGGTATACGGCATCGGAAAAGAAGGCCTAGGAGACCTACTCCTAGTATCCGGACTCCTAAGCGTAGCCGCCGGCCTGATCGCTGGATATGCAAGCGACAAATACGGGCCCGACAAGGTTCTGTTGCCTGTTCTAGGATTAACCATACTGGGAGGTATTGTACTAGGGCTAGAGATCAAATCACTCATCGCCCTATACCTAGGATATATCTTAGCTGTAGCAGGAGTCCGGGCAAGCATGCCACTAACACGGAACGCGAAGATAGTCAGCAGGGCTGGAGGCACGGTAGTCGGTGTAAGCAACGCGATGAGCAATCTCGGAATGGTGATCAGCCCTATTATCGCGGGGGCCCTGTACGAGTATACGCCATGGAAGAGCCTTCCATTCCTAGCAGTATCAGCACTCCTACTAATAGTAGCATCTACCTACATCTACATTCTCACAAGAAGGATGGAGGCCTAGGGTGGAGCCTCCCGTGCTCACTGCACGCCCCGATCAACGAGGCACTCGCACGGGCAGGCTTCAATAATTACTAATACCCGGGGACAATGATAAGCATATCGTTTCTTCACGTCCAATTATATGAGTCAAGAAATTAATTCCACGACCCCAATATCTATTGATTATGAATAGCCCGACTGGTGATCATAGCATGGTAGAAAGTTCTAGACTACCCGGATTCTATAAGAAGAGTATCGACGAGAGACTCGAACTTATCTCACAGCTCGTTGGTCTCGACGAGGGAGAAAAAAGGCTCTTGAGAAACCTAGGAAACCTAGACGAAAGGATCGCAGATGCAATGATCGAGAACGTAATAGGTGGAATGACATATCCATTCGCAATAGCCACAAACTTTAGGATAAACGGAAAGGACAGGCTAGTCGCCATGGTAATAGAAGAATCAAGCGTGGTAGCCGCTGCAAGCAACGCCGCGAAAATGCTCCGTGAAGGCGATGGAATAATCGCTCTGGCAGACAAACAAGTAATGATCGGGCAAATACACCTAGTAAACGTGACCGCTCCACAATATAAAGCCATGAAAATCCTAGAACATAAGGAAGAGATACTCGATCATGCAAACCAACAGGATCCAGTACTAGTTAAGCTTGGAGGAGGAGCCCAGGACCTAGAAGTCAGGGTGGTGAATACACGTAAGGGCCCCGCTATAATAGTACACTTGATAGTGAATGTCCTCGACGCTATGGGTGCGAACGCCGTAAACACTATGGCAGAGAGTATTGCCCCAATACTAGAAAAAATAACCGGAGGAGAAGTTAGGCTAAGGATAATCTCGAACTATGCAGTCTACAGGATAGCCAGGGCATGGGCAAGGACACCACCAGAAGCAGTCGGAGGCCCCGAAGTAGTAGACAAGATAGTAGACGCCAGCCTCCTAGCCGAGGCAGACCCATACAGAGCAGTAACACACAACAAGGGAATAATGAACGGAATAATAGCAGTCGCGCTCGCAACGGGACAAGATCACCGTGCCATAGAGGCAGGAGTCCACGCCTACGCGGCGAGAACAGGAGTATACAGGCCTCTCAGCTACTGGGAGAGAGATGAAGACGGATACCTCGTAGGAAGCCTCGAACTACCACTCCAAGTAGGAATAATAGGAGGAGCAGTAAGAGTACACCCAATAGCAAGACTCGCGCTAAAAATCATGGAAGTAAAAACGGCAAGAGACCTAGCAGAGATCATGGCTGCAGTAGGACTAGCACAGAATCTAGCCGCGGTAAGAGCACTAGTAACAGAGGGAATACAGAGAGGACACATGAAGCTCCACGCCAAGAACCTAGCCGTAATGGCTGGAGCATCAGGAGACCTTATAGATAAAGTAGCACAGAAAATGATAGAAGACCAGAAAATAAGGTTCGACTATGCAAAAGAGCTCGTTGAAAAACTCTCCAAAGGAGAACCAATCTAGCACCTCATACAATACTCTTTTCCTTGCCTCAAACTATGATTATAGAACATACGCCTTCCCTATCTTTAAGGTTAGAGA
>CAYROE010000098.1:0-4273 GCA_964425855.1 uncultured Desulfurococcales archaeon
CTTATTACGAACTTTACTCCTACAGTTGTTAGAGGCTCGAAGGAGATTCCTCCTCCAGAATAGAACTTGCTGAACCACTCGTAGAAGTGAAGCCTAAGACTGTGTGCAAACGCTATTATCGCCTCTAGGCCGGCGACGAGTAGGTTTCCGATAATATATACTATTATTCCCATGGCTAGTCCAATTATACCTCCTTCAGCGAGTATGTGATAGAGTTTTGTGAATCCAAGCATTAGTCCTGCGTGGGCTAGTCCTAGTCCTAGAATTCTAAGGAAGCTGGGAACGTTTCCTAGTATCATTGCTATCATCTCGTATGCTTCCATGAAGGAGGATCCCAGCCCGTGGAGAGGATTCTCTCCTTCGAGCGCTAGTATAACTGGTTCGCCTAGCATTTTCCATATTAGGCCCATTACTGCACCATAGAATACTATTGCTTGGAGAACCCCAGCTGATCCTAGCGTGAATATTGCCTCTTTGATTATGCCACCTGCCTCGGCTGCGTCGGGAACTACTAGGAAGGGTAAGGTTACGGATGTGAAGAATATGAATGCTGGTAGCTTTGATGCTAGTAGTGCCTCGTAGTCCTGTTTAATGTATGAATCGATTACTCCTAGCAGTGTACCAAATGATAGCATGAAGGCCCCGATCCATAGGCTGATACTTGCTATCCTGAAGAATATTTCTTTTGCGACCTCGTTCCCAAGATTCTCTTCTGCCGCGAAGGTTGGCTGTGCTAGTGGTGGCGTCTCGAAGCCTAAATGATGCCAGAAGTCATATAGTCCTATTTTTGCTGAGACTACTGGGCCGAAGAATTCTCCTGCAAGTATACCTGTTATTACGCTAACGGCTCCTAGCGTTGTAAGTATGAATCTCCAGGGGCTTCCTTTCTTTGTCATGAAGAGAGCGAATAGTATTACTAGCAGTCCGTGTCCGGCGTCCGGGAACATTAGTCCGAAGATTATCGGGAGTGTAACTGCTAGGAATACTGTAGGTACAATCTCGTCGGGTTCGGGTTCACCATACATTCTTACTATCTCGTGGAATGGTTTTAGGAACCAGGGGAACTCTACTTTTGTGGGCACCTTTTTCTTTGCCTTGTGTAACTTAACTCTACTAAGGAGGTATGCACCGCCCGTTGCTTCATCGAGTGCTTTGACAAGCTTCTTTCGCTCCCCAGTATCGACGTATCCTCTAAAGAACGCTGTAGTCCTAGTATTTACGGTGTTGGAGAGGAGTTTTGCTACGTAGCGGAGAGCTGACACAAACGTATAGTATTGGACTAGCTCATTTTTCTTCTCCATTAGGCTTGAAACTATCTTGTCGTGGGAATCCATGAGTTCCTTTAGGAGCCTGCTTATCTCATTATATGCTTGTTTTGGAGAGCCTGGAAGATCCTCTGGTATCGTTATAGGTGTAAATCTCTGCCGGATCTGTTGCATGAAGACACGTACTTTTTTGGGATGTCCGGCGACGGCTATTACGATGCCTTGGTCTCCGGCAGGTTCTAGGGCTACTATGACTCCATGTTTCTCTGCTAGCTTCCCCAGATACTCTGATGCGCTTTCAACACTTGTCTCATTGTAGAATCCAACAGTATACCCGATGAATGACGTGTGAGTTGCATTCCGTAAGTCTGTGTCGAGATGGCTTATTGGTTCCAGTACAGCCTTAAGTGCCTGCAACTCGGAGATCTTAGACTCTATCTCCTGAAGTCTTGAGATTCCTCTGTCAAAAGCCTCCTCTAGCTCGGAGTGGAGACTTACGATCTTCTCATATGCTTCTTCCCATCCACCAGCCTCTAGTGATAGGCCACTGATTGTCTCAGGGTCTAGGCCCAAAACCCTGAAATAATTCTCCAACTTGTTGGCTTTCTCGGAGATCTTCACATATAAGGTACGGTAGGCCCTGTTTACTTCACTACCCTTTACTTTGGGAGGGGCATCTACGTGGAGTACGCCTACCTCTGCAAGCTTCGCCACGGTCTTGTCATACAGGTGTCTCGGAACGGCAACTACTACTTCCTCGACTCTCCTTGGCAATAGCACTAATCGTCACCCTTTATTCAGAGTAGCAGTATGTGTAGTTTCTCCCTTCTCCCGGGCTCAATACAATATTTCTACCATATAATAAACATATCAACAAGGAGAGTTTGTAGAGACCAATTATTCAACACTAGACATTTATTGAGATTCCCTGCCAATTCCATTACATGGATCCATACAATAGTTGACTGCTCGCGAATACGCGTGGGGAAGTAATGTCGTAACCAGTTCCCTATAATTAACCATATCCTTGGCAAGCTCACGTTCCAATACATGTAATATGTCGTGGAGTCTGACCATTGGGCCAATTGATGACAGGTTCCGTGGATTATATTTTGCAGGAGTAACCTCTCCCCTGGCAACTCTGTCCAGTCTAGGTAAAATTACTTGGTCTAGCAGAGAGGTATCTGCTTCTATAAGCAATGTTGCGTGGAACAAGTATCTGTCTTTGAGTATTAGGGCGCTGCTTCCCGAAACCTTGTACTTTCCAACAACAATATCATTCTTATTCTCTATATGAGAATCGTATCCGAGTATCGAGAGTAGTCTGCGTATAATTCCCAGACCGTACTCATAAACCTTCTCTACTGGATACCGATGACCAGTATATGCTAGTAATGAAATATTGAGGTTACCTGGATCATGGTATACTGCTCCTCCACCGCTCCTTCTACGACATATGGGAATACTATGAATACATGCGTTTCTACAATCTACTTCCTCGCAAAGTGAGAGCCTCCTACCAATGACAATACTACTAGTACTTCTCCATACAAGAAGGAACATTCTAAGATACTCGTCCAACCGATATAATATGAGCTCTTCCAGTGCTAAACCCACACCAGGGGGCAAAGGCTCCCACACTATACTATAGGCGCCCAGAACTTCTCTCCCTGTATAACCCATCTTGGATCCCTATAATTATCAGATAACCTAGTTGAAGCATGGACTAGTTCAACTAGGTTATTCGAGTAGGATACCTCTAGACCTAGCAGGCTCGATACCTCGTCTACGATCCTATCTATTAAATTAGGTAAGTCTATGTCACCGAGGCTTATAAGTCCTATTATCTTGTTCCTTAGAGCTTCTTCGTCTTTAGAACTAGCATGGTATACTGATGCCCATTCTCGGTGATCATAATCTAGTAAAATCACACCGTGTTGGAGGAGGCCACGTCTTTCCCTGTATTGTGCGGCTCCAGATATCTTCTT
Organism: uncultured Desulfurococcales archaeon; assembly: GCA_964425855.1. Taxonomy (GTDB): domain Archaea; phylum Thermoproteota; class Thermoprotei_A; order Sulfolobales; family Acidilobaceae; genus S143-63. The sequence continues at coordinate 3,254 of CAYROE010000098.1, forward strand.
TCCTTCAACATAGACATCGGCTGATCCATTTCCTAAAAGACATATATAGGGTCTGTTAGTGTTTTTGCTAGTTATTCCCGGTGCATGAGCGTTAAAGCCGAGACCGGTCAGAGCGCGGGCTATTGCCTTCGCAAGTTCATGTGCAGATGAAGCTATACCATGCTTCTTGTAGAAGGTGTGTGTACTGGGGATTGTTATAGAGTAGGTTAATTCTTTTCTAGGTACATGTAGTAGGCTGCTTCCACCCGTTATCCGCCTTGTTACAGCCACCTGTATGTCCTTCCAAGGAGGGATGGATGGATACGGCTGTCTTCTGCCGAGAGTAACAGTTTTCTGGCTCCACATGTAGAACCTGAGGACGGCTACGTTCTCTTTTATCGTGTAGTAGAGCATTGCTTCGTCGAATGCCATGTTATAATATGGGTCTAGGGGGCCGTCTATTCTTACTATTAGTTCACGGGCCATCTCTAGGTTTCCTCCTCGATATAACTGCCTTGTAGGCTTCGTAGGCTTTATGCGAGGTTCTTGCTAATGGGTGCGAGTGGACGTAGCTGAATCCTAGCCCGTACGCTATTTGTTCGAGTTCCTTGAATTCTTTTATCGTGTATATTTTTCTTACCGGCACCTGTCTAGGAGTGGGTCTAAGATACTGTGATATAACAACTATATCGACACCTACTTCTCTCAGGTCTCTTAGTGCTTGTATAATCTCTTCTTTTTCTTCCCCAAGCCCCACTAGGATGCTCGACTTCGTTATAATTGATGGATTTAACTCTTTCGCGTAGCTTAATACACTTAGGCTCTGCCTGTAGCCTGCTCTGGGGTCTCGTATTAGAGGTGTTAGACGCTCCACGGTCTCTATGTTGTGTGCGAATACGTCTAGCCCGTTATTTATTAGGATCCTAATATGGTTCTTTACTCCGTTGAAATCCGGCGTTAGGGCTTCAACTATTGTTCCCGGAGACAACTTCTTGATTAGATGGATCGTCTTGGCATAGTGGCTTGCACCTCCGTCAGGGA
>CAYROE010000098.1:4283-4755 GCA_964425855.1 uncultured Desulfurococcales archaeon
TAATGCTATTCTATATGGCTCGCTGGGATCAGGTGATGAGGGTTTTCCTCTCTTGACAGAACAGAACCGGCAACCACGCGTACATATATCTCCTAGTATCATGAACGTTGTATGCCCTTCTCCCCAGCACTCGGAGAGATTGGGGCAGAGGGCTTCTTCACATACAGTGTGAAGCCTGTATTTTCTAAGCGTGCTAGCAATAACATGCATGTTCTGCGTGGGCTTTATGCGTATCCTGGGCTTCAATGCCTGTTCTACCCCTAACAAGCCAGTATTAGTTATCCTCTTACTCAGGCTCCAGTGTAACTAGCTTAGATCCGGGGATTACCTTATCGTTTTTCTTTACGTGCACCTCAATGACTGTACCTGTTATAGGAGACTCTATTGAAAGAATCGCTTTCTCAACCTCGATATCTACTAGAATATCGCCTTCCTTCACGATGTCTCCTGTATTAACATATACGTCTACAAC
>CAYROE010000099.1:0-4733 GCA_964425855.1 uncultured Desulfurococcales archaeon
CGAAACCGTAGTATACTTAGTCTTCTTCGACTCCGACACACACCCCACCCACTTATTTCACTAAGAGTTACCCTCTAAAGCTAGATAAACTAGTCATAATTATATTTAATTATGAAACTACGTCAAGACAGAAAATCCTCATGGCCCGAAAACTATTCGAAAACTATTCTATGTCACAAAATTCATGAATAACCAAAGTCACCAAGTCAATGGCCACAGGAACTCTCCGATCCATTCACTGCTATGTATTAATTCTTGAGGCTCAGTGGCTTTCTTAAACCTATGAGGCGCTAAAGCCTCTCACTCCCATATAGCTATAAAATAAACAATCTGATCTAGAAGCTTTACTTATATAGGTTGTGAGTCTGCTCTGTACAGTAAATGTTTTTATTCTTATTCGGTATATTCGGTATTGGTGGTAAATACCTTGGTTAAAGTGAAAACTAGCATTTATGTCGATAGAGATCTATGGGAAAAATTTAAGAGATATGCAAGGAGCAAAGGCTTCGAAGCTTCAAGACTTCTCGAAGAGATAATGAGAGAGCAAATATTAGAGGACAAACTAGTAACCATCATTGATGAACTTAGCTATCAAGGTTCCGAGGAGCTAGATTTCGAACCTATCAAGCCTCATGGAGGCTTTGTCAGTAGCTTAATCAGGAGGATGAGGGATGAAAGAAACGACAATATATTTAGACAGTAGTGCTATTATTAAAAGATACGTTTACGAGCCAGGAAGTGACATAGTCCGAGGCATCTACAAGAAAGCCTATACTGGCGACCTAAAGATAGCTTATAGTGTCTGGAACATAGGGGAAGTCTTAGGCGCCTTCGATAGGGCGAGGCGGCTCGGCAGAATAACGAGTGATGAATATAAATTGATTAAAGGGAGGTTTCTAGGCGAGACAAGGAGAATAGTAAAACTAGGTATAGGAATAATTCAGCCCGTCAAATTATCCATACTTCAGAACTCATGGAAACTTTTAGAAAATTACCACATATATATAGCCGATGCTCTCCAAATAGCCTCAGCTAAAAAGGTTGGAGCAAACAAGTTTCTCACTGGAGATGGAAAACTTCACAAAACAGCTCTTGCTGAAGGTCTACCTAGCTACTGGCTAACCTAAGTAAAACGCAAAGTACAACGCTTATAGTAATTCAATCAAAACACCCGAACACGAATGCCCGCTAGCTGTCATAGGCCTCTTATACATTAATCAACTAGTACTGTTACAAGATAAGAGTTCTGTCTCAAATCTAGCCATAGCTCTATATTGAAGCTATTTGTACTAATAATTAGATAGCTGTCTCAAGAAAAATGATAAATAGGTATAATGGTATGATATACTGCCACTTGTGATCATTCCATATTCCAAGTAAGGTATTAAAGACTACGCCTATAATCTGGCCGAACCTTAGTCTCGGCCTTATTTCCGAAAATCCCCATAACCATATAGAATCAGTATCGGTTTGTCCCAATACAATTATTTCCGGCGAAATCTGGAAGTAACAGGAGCAATGTGTATACTTTTTCTGGACGAGGAAAAACGTTATTACAGGAAATACGAAGCTTAGGATAGAATTGTGAAAGGATTTGAATGTCCTGGAATAGCTTGGAGGATGCGGATCTATTTTTATTGTGCTTTACTTAAGCTAGGTATTTGCGGTTTTTAGATGATAAAAATGCGGTTATAACCAATATACCATCATAAGTTCTTCTGTAAACGACGACCAATACTCTTTCTTCAATCCTCTTAATGCAATGATAAACATCGTTTAGGAGGTGGACCTTATCTGGTTCCTCGAGGCAGCCCTCGACAAGTGCTCTATTTATACCTCTTTGCTTCATACGCTCAAGAGCATGGATTGTATACCGTATTTTCAAGCTTCTGCCACCAATACCTCGGGTCCCTCAGTAACCAGCTTAGCGAGGTCTAGCTTACGCTTGGAGAACCATAGAATCTCTATTCCCACTATCTCACCATTATTGTTATAATCAACTATAACTCCTGGAGCGATTTCATCTGTATCCACCACCCTATCATCCCTAAACCTTATATACACTGCATCAGCAACACGATCATACTTAACCTTGAACTCCATAGCTAACACCACATACCAAGTAATTACCAACATGTAACAAGCTATTTATACGGTGGTGACGCAAAGAATGCTTATCCTAACGTCTTTGACAATGCACTCGCTTTCTACCTTGTTATCGATGAGACTAATAGGGGCGATATCAGTAGAGTATTCGGTGAACTCATAACTCTTCTTGAACCTGATAAAAGATTATCTAGAGAGAACCAGGTAATTATGAGGCTGCCCTATAGTGGTGAACCCTTTGCAGTTCCACCTAACTTATATATAATCGCGACAATGAACAGTACTGATCGGAGCATAGCACTTGTCGATATTGCTCTTAGGAGAAGATTTGCATTCGTGGAGCTAAAACCACGCCCCGAGCTATTAAAGGGTAGAAAGATTAAATGGACTCTCTATTCGGAAGCTCCTGGAAAAGGCTTAACAGAGAGATTAGGACACGACTCGGAAGAGACTTTGAGATAGGACATAGCTACTTCCTATACGTGCTGGACGGTCAGATCCTTCACCTTGTATGGTACTATCAAGCGATCCCATTGCTACGGGAATACTTCTATTCAAAACTCGAGATTCTAAAGAATATGTTCCATGGAAAGGAGGAGCTCTACGATAACAGTAAAGCAAGTGATGTAAGCAAAGAAGAACTAATCGACCTGCTAATTGACTGGGTGGAAGGCGGAAAAGAAGAGCAGGTTAGATGACATTGAGACAGAATATACCTAGGTGCCGAATCGGGGGGAAAGTCATCTCATTAATGGAGGGAAAGCCCTGCAGGCTTCCAGATAAGAAACTATACGATTCATTCTGCGACTTGTTAGCCACACAGCAACCAGGTTTAACGGTGAACTCCATAGAGTTTTCGCGAAACCTCGGCTTCTTACCTGTAGACCACGTTGGAGAGTCGGGTATCCGATTAACATGTGATAGTGAACGAGTTCTCTCGTTCCAGACCAAAGGTATTTCATCGCTTGCGGGAATATTTTCGCTTTCAGACTTTACAATTGTCGTGTATCCTAAGATTTTCGTAAATGAGCCTAAGAGTGCCCCTAGCGCATTTCTCTACATGATAGAAAAGATTCTCTTCACTAGGATAGATAAGGAACTAAGTATAAGTCTCGCGGAATTGACCGGAGGAGGGAATCTCTTTGAGATATGGATGCGTATCCTATATGCCTTATACCTAACCCTGTTGCGTAACGAGCTATTGAAGGGGATTTATCACGAATATACTAGGACAGTTCTGGATAGCCCTAGGGTCTCTGGGAAGATACTAGTGTCCCGCCAGGCACTAAGGCCGAAGTAGAGGATCCAGTGCATATTGCAGGAAAATTATCCCTATACTATCAATAATACTCTCAATAAGGTCCTGAAATATGCCGCGAAAATCGCGCATAACGGCCTCCTCCGGGACTTATGGGCAGGACGCCTTGGACGCGAGATTTTATCGCTTCTATCGGATGTGGACTACGATCCCAGCAGCGTTTGGAAGAGGGTGGTTTTCAATAGGCTGAACATTAGGTTCAGGCACCTATACGATATGGCACTACTTATAATCTTGATGCAGGGAGTGCCTGGAGAGAAAGAGTTTAACGGTATTCTAGTGGATATGAATATACTTTTCGAACTTTACATATACTCCCTACTCAAGACAAGTGCAAAGAAATGGAACATCGACTACCAAAGGAATCTTAGCTTCACAAGCTTACACTCTGAAAGTAGAATCTCCATATCTCAAAAACCAGACTTCATACTCAAAACCCAGCAGGACAACCAATGCTTGGTTCTAGACGTGAAGTACTCTCAACTGGACGACATTGAACAGCTAAGAGAGAACAAATGATCTTAGGCAGATATTTACGTACCACTCTTTACTCGAAGACCAGGACATAGGAGTATGCAACAGGAGAAAAGTTTACTCAGCACTCCTCTACCTGACACGCGATAATATCATAAATGGCTACGCTACGGGCTTCTTCGGAAGTTATCATGCCGGTACTAGACAGAGATGTTTTAAGATAATTCTTCTATCTCCGAGAGCAATCATAGATGCCTCGAAAAACCCTCAACTCAGTAGTAGTATTGAGAATCGCGTAGTAGAAAATATACTCGATTTAACCGGTTGTAGCCACAGTGTCAATGTCTATTTTTACCATTATTTCTAGGTCGATCCATGGTGGACTGCTATAGGCTCAGAATACCCTCGAAGAACGTTGAGATAACTCATCAAGTGTATAATATTCTTTGTGAGAGCATGTGTCCCGTGCAAGCTTTAATCAACCCACGTCAAGATCCATCTCCTCGAAGAACCTCCAGACCATTACTGTTATTACACTATGGAATTCTCATAACTAATTATAAGGTGTGCCTTACCTGCTCCCGTTGGAACTCAAGCCGTTATAACTAGACTTTTTATAATCTAGACTAGCTGCACAAATTATTCATTTTGGTGTATAATAATTAGTTTTCTGAATATTCGAGGACTGTGCATAGCTGAGACGTACGGTTGCTATACAGTTTAAGATTATTGCTGAAGTTACAACTCTTCTTCTGACAAAAAACTAAGATAAGTTCTAGTTTAGGTGGTATCTCCGGCGAGATTCTAGGGCCCAAGATTCACCGGCTTACAAGGC
>CAYROE010000100.1:0-4695 GCA_964425855.1 uncultured Desulfurococcales archaeon
GGGTGCTTTTCTCGGAACTATGACGACGTCGTCGAAAGTAATGTATTCTATGATTCTCACTATATTGCACCGATTGGGAAAGATGATGGCAGAGGATTATAACATGATGTATGGTTCGATGCTAGAGTCTTTCTATGGCGAAGGTTCTACCTACTCTGACTACTTTGTCCGGATATACGGTTATGCCCTTATCAGTTATTTCGAATAGGTGGCGTCTCATGCTATGCCTCGTCCCCCTCATTTTCCATATAATTATGCTCCGTACGAGCTCTCCGTTTATCTCGTCAAGGTCTAGTCTAATGATGCCGTCAGCAGCGTGTTCTACGCCTGGACCTCCAAATCCTCTCTCCGTTACACTAACTTGGCTAACGAGGATACTGGTTGTTCCAAGCCCGCTTAAGACTCTCTTGAGTAGCATTACTGTTCTCCTTGCTAGTGCTGGTTTTGCCAGGTATAGTGTGGATACCGAGTCAATCACGACTCTCTGAGCATTGATGTCTCTAATGGCCTGTTTGAGTACATCTACCAGTAAGCCGACGTCCTCGGGGTCCTTGACCACGTATCGCTCCCTTTTTGCGGCTTCTCCGATTCCTCCTGTAAACGCGTCTACGATGGCGAATAATCCTCTGTTCTCGAAGGGCCTAACATCCCATCCGAACTGGCTCATGTTTAGTCTCACTTGTACTGGGTGCTCCTCTAGGGCCACGAATACACCTGGCTCCCCATTTTTCAGCCCGTTCCAGAGATACTGATAGCTGAATATTGATTTTCCGGTGCCCGGGCCGCCGCTGAGGAGTACAACGTTACGGCGTGGGATCCCACCGTAGAGTATCTCGTCGAGCCCAGGTATGCCTGTTCTCACCCTGTCCACCATGGTATAGTACACCTCCTTGTTTTCCTCTCCACACATAATTATTAGGTAATCCCATAGCGATAAATGTTTGGATAAAACAATGAGAAAGTATCATATATCATGGTAAGAGAATATAGTAATACCATCTATAAACTCTGACCAAAAAGAAGCCAATTGGCAATACACAGGGATCCACGGCTATAGGGGTCAAACAACGATGCTGGCAAGTAGACAACAGCGAGAGTCAACAGATTCCGAGATACTATCAATGCTAAGACCTTACATCTCAGAATGGTTTAAAGAGAAATATGGGTCATTTACAGAACCCCAACGTCAAGCCATACCACTAATCAGGCAAGGATGGAATGTCCTTATCTCGAGCCCGACAGGAACAGGTAAAACACTAGCCGCTTTTCTATGGATACTAAACGAGCTACTATGGCTTGACGAGAAAGGAGAACTCGATGATAAGATATACGCGGTATATGTAAGCCCTCTACGCGCATTGAACAATGATATGGAGAAAAACCTTATCAGGCCACTCCAGGAAATAACTGCAAAAGCTAACGAGATGGGATACGAGGTAGGAAACGTTAGGGTCATGGTTAGGACAAGCGATACACCAAGTCATGCAAAACAGAAAATGCTAAGAAAACCTCCACATATCCTTATAACCACTCCTGAAAGCTTGGCAATATCACTAGTAGCCCCAAAGTTCTCGCAAAGGCTAGCCACAGCAAAATGGATAATCATAGACGAAATACACGAAATGGCATCAAGCAAGAGGGGAACACATCTATCTCTGAGCGTAGAGAGGCTAAACTATCTCGTAGAAGAACAAGGAGGCATGCTTCAAAGAATCGGAATGAGTGCAACAATAGCTCCCCTAGAAGAAGTGGCAATGTTCCTCGCAGGATACATGGACGATGAAAAGCCTCGTCCAGTAAAGATTGTAGACGCCCGGTTCTCTAAGCCAATAGATATACGAGTACTGGCCCCAGAGGTAGACCTAATACATGATCCTGCCGATAAAGTGAACGAGGCGATCTACAGGAAACTAGCAGAGCTCATACAAAAACACAGAACAACACTAATATTTACCAATACGAGGAGCGCGACGGAGAGAGTTGTCTTCAAGCTCAAAAAACTCCTCTCTGAGCAATTAGGCATCGTAGATGCTGATATGATAGAGGCACATCACAGCAGCCTTAGCAGGTCCACTAGGCTGGAAGTTGAGAACAAGCTTAAACGAGGAGAACTAAAGGTAGTGGTGTCTAGTACTAGTCTCGAGCTAGGAATAGACATAGGCTACATCGAGCTCGTAGTACTCCTAAGCAGTCCAAAGAGCGTTAGTAGACTACTCCAACGGATTGGAAGAGCGGGTCATCACATACAACAGGTCAGCAAGGGGAGAGTTATCGTAGTTGACAGGGACGATCTAGTGGAGTGCACGGTTCTCGCGAAATCAGCTATGGATAGACACATAGACAGGGTTAGGATCCCGAAAAAACCCCTAGATGTATTGGCCCAGCACATAGTGGGTATGAGTATTGAGAGGAAGTGGAGCGTAGAGGAAGCTTACAGAGTGGTCAAAAGAGCTTACCCGTACCGGGACCTAACACTTGAAGAGTTCCTAGATGTACTAGAATACCTTGCTGGAAAACATGGCCTAGAAGACGAGAAGGTATACAGTAAACTCTGGTACGATGAAGAAGAGGGAGTATTTGGAAGAAAACGAAGTGCACGAATGATATACCTCTTAAACAGTGGTACTATACCGGATGAAGCCAAGATATACGTGGTAACGAGAGACGGGAAATTCGTTGGAAACGTCGAAGAAGAATTCGCAGAAATACTCGATAAAGGAGACATCTTCGTCCTAGGAGGTAGAACATACCGCTTCATCAAAAGCGAAGGCATAAGAATAATTGTAGAGCCAGCAGAAGGCGAGCGGCCAACAGTTCCCAGCTGGTTCAGTGAAATGCTTCCACTTAGCTACGATAGTGCCCTAAGAGTGGGTCATTTCAGAAGATGGATAGCAAAAATGATCAAGGACGACCAAGAAGACGAAGTCTATCGATTACTAGTAGAAGAATATATGCTCGAGCCACATGCGGCCAAAACAATAATAGAATATGTTAAGGAACAAATAGACTATATAGGCGTAGTTCCCGGAGACGACCTCATACTTATAGAACATTTCAAAGACGAGTACGGCTACAACATAGTATACCACTCGCTCTACGGTAGAAGAGTAAACGACGCATTCAGCAGGGCACTAGCATACGCTATGAGCAATAAACTAGGAACACCAGTGAGAGTTACAGTAACCGACAACGGTTTCATGCACACAATAGAAAGGGAACTTACAAACAATGAGATCAAGGAAATATTCATTGAAACAATAAACTCGGATCTGAGAAGCCTATTGGAACAAGCGTTATCACGCACCGAGCTAATGAAAAGAAGATTTAGACACGTGGCACAAAGAAGCTTCATGATACTAAGAAGATACAAGGGATACGAGAGGAGCCCGGAAAGGCTACAGCTCAGTGCACAGAAACTACTAGAAATCCTAATAGATAGAAACCTAAGGATACCACCAGTCAACGAGACCTACCGAGAGATACTCGAGGACTATATGGATATAATCCACTTAGAAGAGGTAGTCGAGAAAGTAAAGACGGGAGACATAAAGGTAGAGATCAGAGGACCGCTACCTGTTCCATCGCCCTTCGCACACGGGATTGTCGTAAAAGGATATAGTGATGTGGTTCTAATGGAGGATAGGAAGAGGATCCTGAGCCTGTTACACATGAAAATAATGAGCATACTCGAGTCGAAGTCTAGAGACCCTCCCCGAGCCCAACAATGAATCTCAGTATGTCGGTCCTCGTGATTATGCCTACGGGATCTCCCTTATTATCTACGACAAGTAGTCTTCCTACACTATGGTAATCCATCAGTCTCATGGCCTCAACTATACTCTCATTTTCTCTGATTGTGAACACATGACGCTTCATATATTTACTAACAGGCTCCTCTAGTCCTCCTCCCTCGCCAATTACCTTTGCTATATCAGTCATTGTTATGAAGCCGACGACCTTATTCTTATTATCGACTACGGGTGCACCTCTAATACCATACTTGTATAGGGTCTTGGCAACATGTCTTATAGTCATACTTTCCTTTATCTTTATCAGTCTCCTACTAGCTATCCTCCCTACTATCTCGTCTGGTATAACAACCATCTTTTGCACATCCACGAGGAGCTCGCCGGCCACCGGGTTAACCTGGTTTACTTTTCCAGAGATGAATATTCTTCCGCGTGGATATCCGAAGACTTTTATAGTACTGCCTACTTGTACTCGTGAAATTGATCCACCTACGTGTAACAGAGCTTTTACATTATGTCCAGATAAAAGATTCATTATTTCTAATCTCTGAACGACTAGTTTGACCATTCCTTCAACTGTGTCTACGAAGGCCTCCCCATATCCAGCGGTGAATACAGGAAGTTCTCCTGAAAGCAACTGGTATGCCTTGATCGTAGGTACATAGCCTCCACTAGGCCCAGTACGACTATCAACAAGGCCCATGCCGCGGAGCCACATAATAATGTTTCGAACTGTTCCTTCGTCCTTGTTGAGGTATTCTGCTACTTCTCTACTCTTTATCATTCTTTTCTTTTTTTCGTAGAGTTCTATTAGGGTCTTTAGAATTTCGAGTTGTGTTGCTGTGAGTTGCCGGCTCATTTCTATTCACCTTAATGCTTTAGTATACTTATCATCTGTATTCCTAATACAAAATTGTCATATATAAATTTATTTGATAATTATATT
>CAYROE010000101.1:0-4680 GCA_964425855.1 uncultured Desulfurococcales archaeon
CCGCGTAGCTGGAATTGGTCGTTCATATGGAGGATGGGTGGTCCCGCCGCGGGGATTCGAACCCCGGACCACCCGGTATCTGCAGAGACCCTCCCTCTAGGGGAGGATCCCACCTTGCCCGTGTCCCACTACAGCCGGGCGCTCTGCCGCTGAGCTACGGCGGGTTTGCCATATCTTACTCTCTGTTGTTCGGGGGTTTAAGTTTTTCCCTTCAACTGATAAGCTCATTATTCAAACATAGACTTCTCATTGTAATTTTTAAGTACACCTTGCTAGACTAAACTGTGTGGTGTGGTGGAATGGGAGGAAAACATGGAAAGTACGTGTACATAGCTAGGAGAGACGGATGGTACGTGAAGGCACGTTTATTCAAGAATAAGCCTGAGGATGACCCTGGGAAATATCTGGTAATAGGCCCTAAAACGAAGAATCCTCCGTTCACATTTGAGATAGTGAACGAGGATGACTTGCCGGATGAGGTGAGACCTAAACTATATGAGTTTTAGTGCATCTAATTAATAACATTTGGAAGTAAACGAGTATTCGTCGTCTCCTTAGCGGAGGCACATCAAATTGGCGCTGACAGAATCAACAAATACACAGCCCCTGTTCACCGTGGTTATTCCTACATATAACGAGGCTGATAACATAAGGATACTTATTCCAAAGCTTGTTAACATCCTCGAATCAAGCGGGTTCAGCAACTTTGAGATTCTCGTAGTAGACGATGACTCGCCTGATGGTACATGTCTTATAGTAAGAGAGTTTGCAAACAGTGATAACCGGATTAGATGCCTTCTAAGGAGAAGCAATAAGGGTTTAGCTACTGCTATACTAAGAGGTATTGCATGGGCAAGAGGTAAATACGTAGTAGTTATGGACGCTGATCTACAGCATCCACCGGAACTCGTCCCAAAGCTTGTGTCAAAAGCAGTCTCTACCGGAGCCGATGTAGTGGTCGCCACAAGATATGCTCCTGGCGGAGGAGTAGTGGGCTGGAGCCGCTTTAGACTACTTATGAGTAAGACCGCGATTCTGGTCTCGAAGATCCTTGTGCCTGGCACAAAGACGACAAGCGATCCCATGAGTGGATTCTTCCTCGTGAAGAAGTCTATCGTAGATCCTTCCTCTCTGCGCCCACGTGGATACAAGATTCTAATGGAGATCCTAGAAAAGTCTCCTTATCGGAAAGTAGAGGAAGTACCTTATACCTTTAGGAACAGAGCATACGGCAAGAGTAAATTAGGAGCTAAAACGATTATAGATTTCCTCATACACGCAATGACATTGTCTCCGCTCGTGAAGTTTGCATCCGTAGGAGCTCTTGGCGCTGTCTTGAACTTAACCATGATGGCCCTTCTACTATTGCTTGGAGCACCAATAGACCTGGCCAGCATGGCGGGCATCGAGATCAGTATCTTATTCAACTTTATATTCCACGAGTACTGGACGTTTAAGACAAATCTAGAAGAAAACTGGCTCATGCGTCTATGGGCGTATCATCTATCGAGTCTGGGTGGAATAATCACAACATTCACTGTGATGAAGGCGACAACCATGCTTGGACTACTAGGTCCCCTAGCAGGACAGGCCCTCGGTATAGTGACAGGGTTCGCGGCTAACTATGTTATCTCACTAGATAAGGTGTGGAGGAGGAGTATTCTAAATGAAATCAAAAAGAGAAGAATATCAGCATCTAGTGAATAAGATAGTAAATTGTACTAAATGTCCTCTCCATAAATCCCGTAAAAACCCTGTTCCCGGTGAAGGATCATTAGACTCAGAGATAATGTTTGTTGGAGAAGCACCTGGTAGAAAGGAAGACGAACAAGGAAGACCATTTGTAGGTATGGCTGGAAAATTACTATCAGCTCTTTTATCAAAAATCGGCTTAAGCAGAGACGAAGTCTATATAACTAATATTGTTAAATGCCGGCCGCCTGGAAATAGGGATCCAAGACCCGAAGAAATACAAGTGTGTCTTCCATATCTTATAGAACAAATAAGGATTATCAGGCCCAGAATAATAGTTACCCTGGGCCGACACTCGGGCAGAACACTATTTGAAACAGCGAGGCTGAAATGGGCTCCCCTAAGCAGGATACACGGCAAACCTTACACAGGAATTGTAGGAAACGTTAATGTTACATTGTATCCTACTTATCATCCCGCCGCCGCACTCTATAATCCGAACCTAAGAGAAGTTTTAGAACAAGATTTTAGGAGGCTAGCAGAACTCCTGAAGGAGATTCGTAGCAAGCCTAAAACTAGGAAAACCCTGTTTGATTACATGTAATAGAGGACACTAGATACTCTAGTATTTTACTGACTTTATCGTACTCCGAAGTAGTCTAGCCGAGTATAGTAATCCTACCAGTATACCTGCTAATAGTAGACTTGCCATCACAAGGATCACTGGCGTATTACCAGGTGATGCGGGCATGAATATTTCGGGTGTTTCTTGTCTCGGCATAGTCTCTATTCCTGGATTCTTCGCTAGAGTATAGAGATACCATATTATCGAGGAGGCCAGGGCTGCTCTACCTAGTGATAGAGCCGTTTCGTAATTACCGTTATTTGCCTCGAGAAGAGCATAGTCCATATATGCTGGTGCGAGTCCTGGAATTATTCCGGAGCTTATAGCTCTCAGTGTGATCAGATCATAGAGGCTTACCACTTCTGCTATATAGTTCTTGTAAATGTGCTCAATGACCGTAGTGTTACTCGAGGGGATTATTGAGAAGATGTTGTTCATGCTTTGGCTAAGAGCCTCTCTATAGAATCCTAGGGCTGCCACGTAGTTTGCTTGCATTGCATATCTGTCTCCTTCGTCTAGCAGTAGCTGGAGGATGTCTACGTACTTCCTCAGGAGCTCTGCATCGACAGTGTTACCATATGTATCTATCATATAGTTTGCCAATGCTATACTGTACTGTGTTGATATGTGTGAGAAGTCTCCCATGAGCGTTGCTAGTAATCTAGTATCGTTTCGGTCTAGTCTCGGCCATAGATTCTTTACCCTTTCTGCTGTATCAATCCATGAGAGTATACTGTATACTCTAGCGTTCACGTAGGCTAGTTCTGATACTGCTTCCGGGACGTTGATTGAGATGAGGACGTTTATCCTCTCTAGACTTGACTCTGCTGATGCCAGTCGGCTATAGGCTATGCCGAGGAACTCGATGTAGTATACGCTTCCATTGTGATCGATATTATCGAGCCTCTTCCTCAATATAGTGAGGTTCTTTTCCAGAGATTGTGATTCTGAAATAATATATTCTCGTACACCGGTATTTGACTGCAGAGTAGCTATCTCGTACATGTAATATAATTGATAGGCCCTGTATAGAGCATAGAATGCTTTGCTGGCCGACGCATAAGGGTGATCATTATAGTATTCTACGCTCTCGTTTATTGCTGATATTGTCATGTTGTATATTGTTAAGAGATCTGGACCAAGATTCTCTAAGGGCAGAGAAGATAATACTTGGAGAGTAAGGTTCCTCATCATGTCAGAGGCGTTCTTCATGCCATCGTTAAATTTGTCGGGAAGATTCAAGTTAATGTATGAGGCATTCATTGTTACACCAGTAAGAGCATGCATAGAACTCATGAATCCTGAGACTGGTACTGCCTGTGGACAGGCTACTTCTATTTCTGGATCATAGTTTGCCATTGGATAATAGAATGCTAAGCCAAGGTGCCTGGCCGCTGTACACTTCTCTATAATGCCTCCGACCGCAGAGTATAACCCTATGGGTGAGATGGCGCCGGTCATGGTCATGTTGGAGAATATCTCTTGTACAGGTGAGCCTGAGAGAAGCGAGTATATCGCGAACGCTGTCATAGCACTACCGCTGGGGCCGGCGACATCACTCGTATTAAGGAATACTATTTTGTAATCGAACGATCTCCAGTCATATCCGGCAAGAAGTGCCCCGGTCACAGTAGCCTGAATCATACTGTATTTAGTAGTATCGTCTACCCTACCGCTTGAAACGACCTCTACTTTACCGGTTCCACCGGGTATGATAGTTATTGTAACATTGATAATCGTCCCTTTTCCATCGTTATCAACTGCGGGCAGATGAATATTTGTTACTAGTTCTTGCTGCCCAGAGTAGAGTTGAGCGGTAGACTGGATCGGAGCCATTAGTGATGCTATGACCGCTACTATGATAAAAGTAGACGCGAATACTGTCCGCCTATTCACTACTTCTACCCTTTTAATTATCTTCGAGCCGCTACTAGTTATTTTTATTGGATTATGCTCTAGATTAGAGTGGTGCAGGGCTCGTGGCCAAGAAAGACAAGGATAAGGGAGGAAAAGACGAGAAGGGCGGAAAGGAGCTTAAGATAATCTCAGTACAAGTCATAACACCGGAGAAAGTCCTAGAGAACGAGAGACAAATGAGCTTACTCTACGTGATAGAGAAGCTGGGCCCAATGCATGAGAAGACCCTATTCCATATTCTGAAGGAACTAAAGGACGAGTACAACATAGATCTAGGCTATACTATCAGGAAAGTAGGAAACGTCCCCTACAGCCCAGAAGTAAAGAATGATCTAGTAGCTCTACTCTACGTGGGATTCGTAGAGACTGAGCCAAACATGTATAGAAAGCTCAGAATAACAAGTAAGGGTAAAGACGCGCTAGAACAGAAAAAGCCTCCGGCCGGA
>CAYROE010000102.1:0-4656 GCA_964425855.1 uncultured Desulfurococcales archaeon
ATTCGTTTCTAGATTTTTCTTGTTTATATCTTGAGGCCAAAGAGCTGACGTACTAGCTGTCTGACTATAGTGAGTCTCTGTATCTCGTTGGTTCCTTCGTAGATTGTTGTTATTACTGCGTCTCTTAGATAGCGTGCTACTCCGGTTTCTTCGTCTACTCCTATTCCGCCGTGTATCTGTATTGCTTGTCTTGCGATCCATTCTGCTGATTCGGTTGCAAATGCCTTTGCTAAGCTGCTTGCAATTACGAATTCTCTGCGGCCATCATCAGCTAGTGTGGCTGCCCAGTATGTTAGGAGTCGTGCTGCTTCTAGTTTCATGTACATGTCTGCTATCTTCTGTATTATCATCTCGAATTCTATTAGTCTCTTCCCGAAGGCTTCTCTCTGTAAAGCATAATTAACTGCCGCCTCGAATGTCGCCTGTGCTATACCTACTGCTTGTGCGGCTATGCCTATTCTTGTATAGTCGTAGGTTGTTACTATTACTTTGAATCCTTCGTTTTCTGGTCCTACTAGGTTCTCAGCTGGTACTTTTACCTCGTCTAGGATCACCTCGTATGGTTGTTCTCCTCTCATTCCTATTACGTTGAATCTCTGGCCGATCTTTAGTCCAGGAGTGTCTTTTTCTACTACAAATACGCTTATTCCCCACCAGCGCTTGTCTGGTTTCGGTGGGCTTGTTCTGGCTGATACTACGAAGAAGTCTGCTTTCTCTGCTCCACTGATGAATATCTTTCTTCCTGTGATAATGTAGTGGTCGTTTTCTTTCTTTGCCTTGGTCTGTATGCCTGCTACATCGCTTCCTGCTCCTGGCTCAGTGTTGGCGTGTGCTCCGAATGCTCTGCCCTCGGCTATTGGAACTATGTATTTCTTCTTCTGTTCTTCGGTTCCGAACTTTAGTATTGGTATGCCAAATAGGTGGTTTACTCCAATAGCGACTGCTAGGCTTGGAACTGCTCTTGCTACTTCCTCCGTTAGTATTGCTTGGAGGAGTTGTCCTCCTCCCTGGCCTCCATACTCTTCGGGGATTCCTACTCCGAAGAATCCTTGGCGTGCGAATTCTTCGAAGATTTCTTGTGGTATTTCGTTTGTTTTCTCGATTTCTTGCCACTTTGGAAGCACTTTTGCCTCAATTACTTCTCTTACTGCTTTCCTAAAGAGCTCGTGTTCGTCGTCTATTTTTATTTGGAAGTCCTGCACACTCTGGAATGGGAATACCATTTTCCATTCTCCTCCTTTACAACGATTCTAGGTACAGGTGTTCTTAGTCGTATTGTAGAATATATAGCCACGGGGAAAAGACCATGAGCCCTAAAAATGGTATATATTTGTCAGGGAAAAGATACTATTTAAACCTAAGCCTCTTTCACCTCGACTTCTTCTACTTCTATTTCCTCTAATACTTCTTCGCTTTCCATGCCAGCCATGGTGCTTGATACTATCTCTATTATGCTTGCAAGTAGTAGACCTATTGCGCCGACGACAATGAAGAATGCGGCTACAAGATAGATAGTCACAGGAGTGCTCACAGTTCCCGTTGATATGAACTGGAATATGCTTAATTTCTCGAAGTGTGTTGTCCAGCTGGTCGCGAAGAGGCTCCATCCGATTCCACTTAGCAGGAACGATATCGAATATAATAGATAGTCCCGAGTCCTCGTCTCAAGATATACTATTGCAGTTCCAATTGTTGTAATGGCGAATGCTATCATTATGCTGGCGCCTCTGAGAAGACTGCCTGTGTCTCTGTACGCTAGGCTCTTAACCACGTCTTCATCTATTACTAGTACTGATACCGACGTGTTAAGATAATATATTCCTAGAATACCGATGAGGAGCACAATAGCTGGTGCAACAACAGCTTTTTTGCTCTCGAGACCAGCCATTAATGCTCCAATGTATGATAGTATGGATGCTCCTATCACGAGGAATAGCGAGGTTAGTATGAATAGTCCTGATGCATCGGTCCATCCTCCAAGCTGTACGTAGCTTGGAGAGATTGGGCCTTTGAAGGGATTAATTATTCCTGCTTCTAGTAGTTTCACATACTGGTATTTCCAGCCGTATTCTATTATTAGTGTTTCGTCGATTTTGTTTAGTGCTAGGACTCCTGCTATGAAGGATAATCCTAGAAATAGGAATCCGATACTGCTTAAGATTTGCTCCCTTATCCTGTACATGATCCCTATTGCCATTATTACAATAGCCGTCATTATGAGTATGGGAGACACCATTATGAATATAGATGTTGAGGGGAGCACTGTCACGACACCTCCTTATAATCCGTATGATTACAAGAGGACTAGCATATTTTATTTATTCAACTCAGGAGTATGGGTGTAGACTAATACTGGGAAGGATAATACGCTAGAATAATTGAGGAGGATGTATCTATCCTTTATTCTAGTTCTTTAATTATTGTTTCTTTCCATAACGGGATACTTTCCCAGTCTATAGCATATACCATTACGTCCAGTGTTGAATCTTTTAGTTTATCAAATAATTTTGATGCTTCATCTCCGCAATACGGTCTTCCCGACTCTTCAAACATATAAGTTAGAGTAAGCTTGCGGTATAATCCTCTAAAATAATAAGAATCAATTGTACCCACTAGGAAGTTGAGAGACTCGGACTCTCCTTTCTTGGTCTCTAGCCATTTTACTAGTTCACCTAAGGTTCCTCTAAAGGTCTCGGAAGCACTTCCACTAGTGAGAAGGGCTGCAAGGATTAAGCTATCACAAAGTGCCTCGCTTGGCTTGAGCTTGATTCCCTGCTTGACGGGCTGGGCTTCAGTTGCCACTGTTTTCTCTGCTGGAGCCTCTGCGCGAGGCTGGGGTGCGGGTACTTCTCGTCTTCGAGCAGTATATCTAGCGTAGATAGGGCATCTCTTATAGTTACCTTTACAGGGGAAGCGTAATGTACTGACCTTCTTCCTTATAAGTTCGCAGTACGCTATTGTACCTTTAATGTTCTTGGCATAAGGACATGCCACACTTTACACCTCTACCGCGTAACGCGGGAGACCCGCACCCCACTCAATATGTTTATGAGTGTATGATAGAATTAAAAGGGTTAAACTAGAACTAATACTATCTCTCAAGCTCTGTGGCTTGAGTGGCAATGAAAAGTATTTTGTCTAAAGTCGAGTTACCAAGATATGGGGCCGGCACGTTAAGTACAGGAGATCCGTATTTATCGGCCAAATTACTGAGATAAGAACTGGCCTGGTCAGCTGGTTCACCATTATCATTGACCATTATGACAGCTAGACCACCATTTTTTAGAATCTTCTCTGCTTGAGAGACTTGTTCAGGAGAGGTACTGGCTCCATGCTCTACTAGAATGAATCCCTTTATATCTACACCGAGCCATGCTACAGCATACTGTGAAGCAGGAGAAGATAGTATTGCAGGTTTTCCTCTCAGAATATTTTCGTGTTACTCGTATATTTTTTCTGCTCTTTTAGAGAGATTAATCCTATTTTGCTCGATTATACTGCTACACTCTGGGATCTTCGATTCTATTACATTCGAGACGTATTCGATATACTTTATGTAGTTATGGGGATCGTATATTGGCATGTGCAGGTTCACGGCACCGCTAGGTAGAGTGTATAGTATTAATCCTGGGATCTCGGGAATTTCTACTACTTTGTCGCCTGCTATGTCTTTAATCTGGTGTTCAAAAGGCGTGTGTCCTGTGGATATGATTAATAGGGCGGAATTAATTTTCTCGTAATCTGATGGTTTTAGTTGGTAGTCGTGTGGGTCAACTCCGCTTGGTACGAGATGTTCTATGTTTACTTTGCATCCAGCGAGGAGCGATTCTAGATCTTGGTCGATTCCAGGAAATGTTGTTAGGATTAGTGGAGATTGATTTCTTATATTGCTTGTAAATGTTGTTAGTATTAGTGAAATAGTTATTATCAATATGAGTATGACTGCAATGACAGTTGTTTGTTTCCTATTTATCAATATTGCATACACCTTGTCATGTTTGCTTGATTCTGTGGACTCGTTCCATTATCGTTTAAAAATTGTGCACAGACCTATTATATTTTAATGGTTAATGTGCACGGTGAAACAATGCATATCGAAATAAGAGATCTAACAGTGAAATACAAGGACATAACAGCACTAGAAAACATAGATCTAAAGATAGAGGGACCAGGACTTATACAGGTACTAGGCCCAAACGGAGCGGGCAAAAGCACTCTCCTCCGATCAATAGCAGGCCTTGTGAAACCCCAAAAAGGATGCATTTGCATAAATGGAAAAGACACAACAGCAAATCCACGATTAGCAGGACGCATTATCGGATATGTTGCACAGAGACCTGAAGTCTCCAAGTATTCGACAATAACAGTTAGAGAACTCCTATGCTACTCACATATGATCAGAAGACAAAAATGGCCTAGACCTCCTTGCCGAGAGGTTCCCCGCGGTATTGATGCAATTATACATGAAGATATTTTGGATAGAAGACTAACCGAGCTCAGCGGAGGCCAATTAATGAAAACCTATATTGCAAGAAGCCTCATGCCAGGGCCCGGTATCCTTTTACTAGATGAGCCTCTAGGACCTATGGATCCAGCTAGCAAACTCGAGTTTGCAGACATAATAAGCATGCTCTCCAAGGAAAGACTTGTGCTAGT
>CAYROE010000103.1:0-4541 GCA_964425855.1 uncultured Desulfurococcales archaeon
TACAATACATTGTATATCCCGAGCTCTATAATTCGACCTCTGCGGATATACCTAACTGCATAACGGAATTGCCAGCCATATCATTTCCTACACCATAAAATTCAACCTACAAGTGGTATATGCTGCTACCTTAGAGGGATGAGCGGAATATGAAGAACACCGTTTTCCTCCTGGCCATACTCCCACTTATCGTGGCTATACTATTTCTCCTCGGACTAGCATATGGTACCACGGGCATAGTTGGAATAGAAGAAATAGCGAGCTGGATCCAAGGCGACAATAATGGCGTCTTAAATTATCGGTTTATCAGAACCCTAGCTGCACTAGTTGTCGGCGCCGCTCTTGGCTCTGCAGGGCTCGCGTACCAGTTCTCGCTTCGAAACCCTCTTGCTGACCCCTATTTGTTGGGAGTGTCTACAGGCTCCGCCTTTGGAGTTGTATTAGCTCTTATAACAAATGGTCCCTCGCCCAGCATAGTCTACTTGTATGGACTCATATGGGGTATCGTGGCATTCCTGATTGTTGCAGGAATAGGAGCATACGTGAAGAGTGGACCGACAAGCCTTATAGTTGCAGGCGTATCAGTTAGCTACTCGTTTTTCGGACTAATTATTATTATTATAAACATGTTTCCGGAGGCTCAAATGGTATCTTTTACCTGGTTGTTTGGAACCGTTGCTTACGTCCTCAAGACTTATCTCCTGGTCACAGGTGCTCTAACACTGGTGTCTCTTTCATACTTATTCCTGTACAGGAGAAATATCTATGCCCTGATCCTGGGAGATAACACTGCCAAGTCTATGGGTGTTGATGTTGAAAAGACACGGCTCTACACGATAATTTTTGCAAGCCTCTCTGCAGTCGGAGCTGTAGCTCTCGCCGGACCAGTAGGATTCATAGGGCTCGCCGCTCCATGGACAGCAAGACTAATATTTGGTAGCCGGTTCCAAACAGTACTCTATGCTAGTATCATGCTCGGAATGGCATCCACCATGGCCAGCGACCTTGTGGTTAGAGCATTATCGTTTAATGGCGAGATACCTTTGACCGCTGTCACCGCTCTCTTCGGAGGACCCATACTATTCTATTTGTCGAGGAAAACGGGATGGTGATAGACTAGATGTCTAAGACCTCATATAAAGAATGTCGAGTTTCAGTTGAAGACCTGGAGGTATCAATGAATAAAACTAGAATACTCTATGTCAACAAATACACGGTTGGAAAGGGACTGCATCTTATCCTCGGCCCTAATGGAGCCGGGAAAACTACTCTGCTAAAGGTTCTTTCGGGTATCCTGTCACCCAGTAAGGGATCCGTTACTATTTGTGGTGATAAGCCTGAGAAAATCCGTGACATGATAGGCTACCTCCCTGCTCTACCAGAGGTGGATCCTCTCGCTACTGTTGAGAATGTTATCGAGGCTGGATTATATGGTTCCTCTATCAAAGATGAGAGTGAAGCAGTCGAGGAAGCAGTCCAGCTAGTCGGTATATCTCGGCTCGCGGGCAGGAGATTTAATACCCTGAGCAGCGGTGAACAGAGGCTAGTATGTATTGCTAGGGTGCTTGCCCGTAGACCTGTAATTTTGTTATTGGATGAATTCTTTAACTTCCTTGATATCAGTAACAAGGAAAGAATCTTTAGAATAGTTAGAGAATACACAGTTAGGAACAATGCCATTACACTTGTAACGACTCACGAAATATACTATGCAGGATTATTTAATACTGTAACCGTTCTGAGGAAAGGAGAAGTCATGTTCCAAGGAAGACCCGAGAATCTAGAAGAAGCTATTCTGCGCTCCGCATACGGTATAGACATCATATCACTAAGAGTAAAAGGAAAAAC
This sequence comes from uncultured Desulfurococcales archaeon, assembly GCA_964425855.1. Classification (GTDB taxonomy): domain Archaea; phylum Thermoproteota; class Thermoprotei_A; order Sulfolobales; family Acidilobaceae; genus S143-63. The sequence goes on from CAYROE010000103.1 coordinate 1,849, forward strand.
ACTATTTCTTCCACGACACCTAGTTGAGTAAAACAATGACAATTAATAGAAGACCTAGTGTCTCAATAATGATCATAATAGTTATAACTATATATATTAGATTATATCACTAACTAGACTTAGCTAGAAATTATTGTAGCCATAACCAGAGGCGATAAATGGGTGGAGGTGAAAAGCCGTTGGGCGAAGAGAGGCCAATCTATAGTCTTGAGGGGAGAGTGTATTGGAGTGAGAGCGATGCCGCCCACATCGCCCACTTTACAAGTTTCTTCAAATATTGTGAGAAAACAGAGGAAGAATTCCTTTTCACAGGTTTATCCAGGCTCGGCATAGATTTCGAGGGTAGACTCGACATAATATTCCCGAGAGTACATGCAGAGTGCGACTACCATGCCCCATTAAGAGTCCATGACCGATACCGTGTAGATATCGTAGGCATAGAGATCGGCAGAAGTAGCATAAAGTGGAGGTACAAGATCTACAATACGAGTCTTGGAGTTCTCAGCGCCGAGTGCAGAATTGTAACAGTGGCCTTCGATCCCGCTACAGGGAAGCCTGTAGAGATCCCGGAGAATATTAGAAAAGCATTTGAAGAAGCTATGAAGAGATAACAGGGTTATTAACCCTTAAATTCCCAAGTAACATTGATATAGCATATGGGGAAACATAGGATGAGTGCTCCTATACGTAGAATCGTCCTTGACATATTAAAGCCCCTGAAAGGTCTTAGTATTATAGATGTCAGCAGAGAAGTTGCAAGCCTACCAGGAATAGAGGGCGTTAACGTTACAGTCAAGGAAATAGACGTTGAGACCGTCACCCTGAGTATGACTATTGAAGGAACCGACATCAACTTCAATCAGGTAAGCGAGAAACTAGAAGAGCTCGGATGCATAATCCACAGCGTCGATCAGGTAATAGCCGGAAAGAAGATAGTAGAGGAGCCCGAAATAGAAGACTAGAGAAGCCTCGATATTATTTCCGAGAACACCTTTGACGCCCCGATTCTCATACTTGAGAACAATAATCCGAGGGGAGGCATCCTATAAGCGTGTGATACATTTTCACGGATCTTGCTAAGCGTCTCGTAATCGAGATTAACCGCGTATAATAAATGTGTACTCTTTTCTATCCTCGATATCATTTCGAGACCACTAAAACCTATACACTTGGATAAGGCCAATACGTATAAGGCTAGCTTGTTGACTGGTACTCGCTCATAGATACCTTGGGGACCGGCGCCAAGAATATAATCGAATATACTCCTATTATCAGGCAAGTACAATACTCTCTTTATCTCGATACCTCTCCTAGGGGCTTCAGAGCTCAGCCATTCTACCCTTTCATAACTACTTTTACTATTATCCTTGGCAACTAGCTCTATTGAGCCTGCTTTTTCTCTGACCGGGAGATAAAAGTAGTTCTCGTAGGTCACGTTTATCTTCATGTATAGGCTCTCATCGAGTAATTGTAGAACGTCCTCGTTCAAAGCGTTTAACAATGATACGGGCAGAGCGCTTGGCATAACTACTATCGCTGGAACTCCCAGCTTAAGGCTCCTAGATATCAGCTTTGATAGGACCTTATGCCTAGGCTCCTTTATTCTTATACTTTCATATTCGTAGAAGACTGTCCTCTTATCTTGGAGAGATAGCAGAATACTATTTATTATGGGTAGCTCGTCGAGGCTCACCTCTCTAATACTCTTCACGTATACGTCTACACGATCACTATCTATCCCTACTGTAGGCTCCGATACAACTTCTGTTTCTACCTTTTTCACGGTGTCCGAGCTATAGTAGTGCATTAGGATATCGCTACACTCCTCGGCTAGTGCAAGTACGTCTCCACTATAGGTCTTCACGGGTGATCACCTTTATTCCCCCATAACCGACCTGTATTAGTTTGTCTGGGTTGAGTGCTTCGAGAACCTCTCTTCGATGTGTTGCTAGGATTAACGTTATACCATGTTTCCTAGCCATTTTGGCTATTCTTCCAGCTACCCATCTAGCAGTCGTAGGATCAAGATGTGCAGTAAACTCGTCTATTATGACGATGTTAGGCTTTTTCGCCAATAAAGCTGCTATCTTAGCTCTCTCCTTCTGACCAGTGCTGAGCTCTGAGACCTTAGCCCTATATAATACAGCGTCACTTATACCAGCGACACTAAGAACTTCTAGGGCTTCAACTACATCTCCCGTTATAGCTGTTATCTCCTCAAGTAGACTTCTATCCCCAAGTTTTGGCTCGAGCTCCCCCGGTAGATAGGCCGAGAGCTTCGCTTCCTCGGGAACCTCTATTTCACCCTCGTCTGGTTTATACGCGTGATCCTCGATCTCATTGGCTGCTCCTATTATCATCCTGAGCAATGTGGTTTTCCCTGCACCGCTTATACCTATCAAGACATTCACTGTGCCTGGATCGACTTCTAGATTGACGTCCCTTAACACGTATCTCTCAACTATTCTTTTCTCTACGCCAAAGGATCTGAGTGCTTCGGCCACGTTCTCTGGGAGACCTTCCAGTGAGAGAGTATTTCTATATGATTTTACTACGCCTTTGAGCCTGATCGGTTTTTGAAGTGGTGGAGCCGGCCTGTACCGTGGCCTGTATAGTACTCCTTTATGCTGTGAACCTAGGGGATCCTTCTCTAAGTAGTTTTTAATGTATTCTTGTGCTGTTTCCGTCAATGG
>CAYROE010000104.1:0-4348 GCA_964425855.1 uncultured Desulfurococcales archaeon
CTTTCTCAACCTCGATATCTACTAGAATATCGCCTTCCTTCACGATGTCTCCTGGGTTAACATATACGTCTACAACCGTTCCTATGGCATCCTCTTTTCGTGTACCCCAGAGCTCCTCTGGGATCTTAACCACATAATGACTATTCATATAGTTCACGCCCATGTAACGTAAGATACTCGGCTAAGACAATTAAATGATTCCAGGAAAAATAACAATTCTAATTTAGAAAGATATATAACCTAAACTTGGCCTCCTTCAGGTGCTTATTTGAATGGGCCTAGGAACAATAGGTACCCGTATCTAGCGTATATTCTCTCCTTCTCTCTACTTGGCCTATTATTTTGTGGTGTTGAGGGGCTATAAACAATTGGGTTGTCTATCGACATTTCTAGTAGTTCGTCTGCTATGGACGGAGGTAAGGCCGCCGGCTGTACTGCAGAGCTTGTTCCACGCCTGATTGCCTTTCTTACTACTATAGGTATGCTCATTGTATATCACCACCTGCCTTGAGTCAAGCGATGGTTTTAAACTACTCTAAGTGTTTTAGTAGTTCTCTATGGTGGGACGCATTATAGTGGGATCATGGATCTCATTACAATTGTTTAAATACACTAGTGGACATAATGATTACAATATAATGGGAACCCGGGCATATAACAAGCACGCCTCAGAGCCAAGGGGTGATAAGTAAATGGCCGAAGTAAGAATCTCCTCAGACGTACTAAGCGCGGCAGCACACAGCCATATCAGAGGCCTAGGACTGGACAAAGACGGAAAAGCAAAAAAGATAGGAGGCGGCCTCGTCGGCCAAGAAGAGGCTAGAGAAGCCGCCGGAATAGTCGTTAAAATGATAAAGTATGGTAGGCTAGCCGGTAAAGGCATACTACTCGCAGGTCCTCCGGGAACAGGTAAAACTGCTATCGCAATAGCCATTGCTAGAGAACTAGGTGAAGACACCCCCTTCGTTGCTCTGAACGCAAGCGAGGTCTATAGCCTTGAAAAGAAGAAGACAGAGGTGCTAATGCAGGCGCTCCGTAGAGCGATAGGTGTAAGAGTAAGAGAGACGAGACGAGTTCTCGAAGGAGTAGTAACCGAGATCAAGTATCTTAGGAAGAGAAGTGTATGGTCCCCTTATCCACAAATAGCAGGTGTTAAGCTGACTCTAGAGACAAAGGACGACTCGATGAGCTTCAGTGCTCCCCCAGAAGTAGCTGTCCAACTACTCCGCCTAGGAGTAAAGAAGGGCGACGTGATAATTATCGATGCAGAGACACTTGATGTAAGAAAGGTTGGAAGAGCCAAGGGAAGAGGCTCCAAGTTATACGACATAGACGTCACCGAGGAGGTAGAGACTCCCTCCGGAAGCGTTGAGAAGACAAAGGACGTACTACGAACCTTTACCCTCCACGATATAGACCTAAGCATAGCGGCACAAAGAGCGGTATTCACAGGTCTCTTGGCATTGTTTGGAGGAGAGAAAGAGATAAGCGACGAGGTAAGAAGGAAAACTGATGAGATTGTGAAGAACTGGATAGAAGAAAAGAAAGCCGAACTAGTTCCCGGAGTATTATTCATTGACGACGCACATCTACTAGACTTAGAAGTCTATAGCTTTATTACAAAAGCAATGGAAAGCGATTTCGCCCCAATAATTATCCTAGCAACAAATAGAGGGATGACGAAGATCCGAGGAACAGACATAGAATCCCCCCATGGAATGCCCAGAGACCTATTAGACAGACTCCTAATCATACCCACAAGACCATATACAACTGATGAAATACGCGAAATAATAAGGATAAGAAGCGAAGAACAAGAAATCCCCCTCAGTCAAGACGCCCTAGAAGAACTAACAAGGCTAGGATCGACACACAGTCTACGCTACGCCCTACAACTCCTCGAACCATCAAGAATTATTGCCGAGTCCCAGGGAAGAATTAAAGTAGAAAAGCAAGATGTCGAGGCCGCCTCGAAGCTCTTCGCCGACATAAAAACCAGTGTAAAGTTACTAGAAAAATACAAAGACCTAATGTTATACTAGTCGACGTCTCCGATAATCTTTTTTGCAGTATGATAGTATATGGGGAGGAGACGGACACCTCCCCAGCCCTTACCAGACAATAGTAATTCCTTAATACTCTGGAACCCTCCCGGATCAACGCTAGCATATCCCTTAATGGCTGTTCTTACAAGATTCTTGTCTGCTCCAAAAACTATAGAGTAAACTACGAAGACCACCAGATCCCAGGCCCCTGCCTCTAACGAGTATCTACGAGCCTGCTCAGCATCTATTAGAGCAATATCTTCTTCTCTATAGATGAAGTTTCCAGGATTAGGATCTCCCAGAGCATATCCAGCAGAGTGAATCTCTGCCAGTGATTTCCCTGCCTCCACCCAATGTTTGCTAGATCGGGAAGATAGGACAGGGACTCCTTCGAGATATTCTCTTATCATAATCCTACTAGAATGAGACGCGGATACAAGAAATATACGGGGAGTATATATCGTGTCCCTCAAACGTCTCAGCCAGTAGTACTCGTTGGAAAGTCTTGCCCTAGAAGAAACAAGGTATCTAACAGGAGCCGGGCTAGCTATATATGCTGGGATCCATTTCACTTGCATCTTCTCGTATATCTTGGCTATAACTTTCTTATTATCATTATTCCTTGTACACTTGAGACTACTTGCTAGAAAAGTAGCTTGCTCACATCTCCAGGTCCCGCCTAGATGTTCTGATAATAGGTCTTCGGGTCTGCTAACCAACAGTGATAAGCGTCCCTCCGGCAACAATATTAGTTCTCCTGGATCAATGATATTGGATTTACATTCACCGTCCAGCGGAAACCAGAGCAGCCTCCCGGGGATCCTAATACTCGTACTCGACAAAAACTCTCTGAGACGATTGGAAAGCTTCTTATACAGCTCTTCTAGCACGACGAGATTTATACTGCCGTCTCTGAGGACTCCAAGAGTACCTGCTAGTCTACTATACTCTTTTCTCAGCCCGGAGGGGTCGCCCTCAAAGTAGTTCTCAATAACATTACAGTAAGGATTCTTGCCTAGTAGGATGCTTCTAGATAGTGGAATATAATAGGGATCGATCTGGGCTAGCATCGTTATTTTGCCGATTCTAGTGTGAAGGTCATGGAGTTGCTCCAGGATTATCCTTTTCCTATAGGTTTCGACTAGGCGCAGGATTTTCTCCTTGCAGTCTCCCTCTATATGGAAGGGTCCGAGAAAGATTCCGGCTAGTTTCTCGCCAAGTATACCATATTCTGCGTCGAGAGATAACATGTAAAATGGAGTCTTTGGAGGCTTCGAGATCAAGTTAAGTATACAGTTAGAACAAACCTCAATCTCATACGTGGGAGACTCGATTAATGCCCTGCACATCTTCGGTTCCTCAACGAAGCATCTTCTCCTCTATTATCATTGTAACCTGGGTTATTCTAGGATCATCTCCTAGTTTCTCGTGTACCTGTTGTAGCAACGTTTCTCTGAGCTTCCTACTACATTCTAAATTGTTTAAAGAGATAAATGGAGCTTCGAGATAAAATCCACCCATAGAACCAGGGCTTACATAGAGGTACAGAGCTAAGTCATTCTCCATGTCGACGCCTGTAACTATCTGGCCAGGCATCATGTATCTCAGCTTAACTAGCTTGTCTCTTCCTAATGTGTCTAGAAGTCCTTTCCTGCAAACAATTATGTAGCCACATCCCTCCAGCCTAGACTCAGTACACTCAGATATGGATGCATCCAAGTCTTATTACCCCATATCATAATCAATGCTTGGGCAACTAAATTATACTATTACTATATTCGAATGGAAATTTCGTCTCCAGATATGACTATTTGAAGACTGTTAATGCAAGGAAGAAGAGGCTGTGAAAGGCCTCATGGAAACCATAAGCTCGAGGACTCATATGTGGGAAGACTCCTGTTGCGAATAGCATAAGCCTGAAAATGAGGTCGGCCACTAGCAATATTGCCAGGTTACTATATCCTGTGAAGAATGAGTATGCAAGGAATAAAACTAGTACGATGTTGGACAACACGAAGTATACCACGGCTTTTCTCGATCTATTTGTCACGCGATATCCGGCGTGGCTAACAGTCATAAAGGTATAAACTATCGGTAACAGTCCGTATACAATGCTAGGAGCATCAGATGCTATTACATATAGTCCTCCATGTGCAGCAATGAGAGTTCCCCCTATAACTATAACATCTAGATCTATAAGCCGTAGAGTGATAATAGCCAGTGTAGAGGCAATAGCCAAGAATACTATGCCTGGTGTACCTGCGCTAATTGAAAGATATATGAATATGAGTCCAGGAGGAATC
>CAYROE010000105.1:0-4346 GCA_964425855.1 uncultured Desulfurococcales archaeon
TAGATGGCGCCGGGGAGGGGACTTGAACCCCCGACCACCGGGTTAACAGCCCGGCGCTCTACCTAGCTGAGCTACCCCGGCATCCTCCCCGGCCCGGATACCATTCTATGTTCTTTTGGGTTTATTAGGGTTTTCCGTATTCTTCCAGTGATAATAGGTTTATTACGAATTCATAGAGCCCATCTTTTTTCAGTCCACGCTCTATCCTGTATAATTGCTCTGGGGCTATCCCGTATTTCCTAGCTGTCTTATAGGGAGCTACTCCTCGTGCTCTCGAGTATAGTAATAAAATGAGGCTTCTTATGGCTCCGGGATGTGCTAGTCTTGTCCTAAACTTGTAGTGTCCTATGAGCTCGTCGAGTATTCTTACAGCTACCTTGCTTTCTGATACCCATTCTACGACTTCTTCGGGCAATTGAATTGTTTTCGGCTTGCCTATCCCCATAACGATAATTGTATCTTTGTCCTTGACCTCTAGAATTTTGGTTATGTACGGCGTTCTTGCCACTTCAAACACCGTTGAAACTATCTATTTTATTACATCTCTAATAAGAATTAGCCAATACTCTCATTTCCAAGAACATAACATTGAACTGTGCGTGTATCATGGAGGTTTCCGCAGAGGAGCTCTTATGAGGATATAGTAGTGAGGAGCCCTCCCCGATGCCTACACCTTTGTGGTGGGCCCGGGGGGATTCGAACCCCCGACCTACGGGTCTGGAGCTTCGACAGACCCTGGAGGCTTCCAGGGCCTCCGCCGCTCTGCCTGGCTGAGCTACGGGCCCAGGGCTTCCTCCATAATGCTTCTATTAAGGGAAAGGAGTAATAAAGGGTTATCGTTCCCTTCAATTTTTAGCCTCTCACGGCACCGTTTTAGTAATGATGTATGCGCCGATGACCATACCTTAAGCAGGGAACCCGGGTCTCGAGGCCGCGGATCTTCATTGTTCCGTGGCTGGTGATGACAAGGCCCGCATGTGAGGCGCATGAGCCCTGCTCTAGGTGCAGAACCAACGATATGTAATCTAGTGATGGGGAACATGATTGGACCTTAACGCCTGTCCAGTAAGAGAAAACCTTGAGGGATTGAAGGACGTCGATGCAAGCGTACTCGTTGTTCTCTGGGGAACCCCGCCTAGAGTTCTCCTAGTAAGAAAATCATGCAGACGAAAAACCTATTGGTCATGTGATGCGGCACTCCCGGGAGGCCATATAGAAGACCATGAGGGTCCCGTTGAAGCTGCTCTAAGGGAAGCTTGGGAGGAGGCATGGATACATAGAGGTAGTATTAGTATCAGGGGTTTCCTTCCTGTAGAGGTTACTCGCATTGGTAAGGTAAGGATACTTCCCATAGTAGGAGTGGTTTCTGGACCGGTCTGTTATCGTCCTAACAGTGAGGAGGTAGATGAAGTTTTCTGGGAGGATCTTTCAATTCTTGATCGTCCATCAAGAATCTTCTTCCACCCAAACAGACGTCTAGCTATTGAGGGTTATGTTTTAGATAGTGGGGCTATACTGTGGGGAGCTACACTCAGGATTCTGAGACGTATTCATCGCTCATTACAGAATTGTCCTAGCCTGCTAGATCCTTTTATAACCCAGCATCTTCCTCCTTGATGAAGAACTAGTGCACCGCACACGTATCTCTTTAGACTCTCTAGGACATATGGGTTGTCGTCGTGCCATTCATAAATGCAGCCTTCCTTCTCTAGTATACGTTCTGCACAGAATAACTTGTGGTCTATTTCGCTTCTTTCCCGGTTAAGGCAGAATTCTATTCGCGATAGTGATACTCCCATGGCGGCCAAAATATCTTTTATAAGGTTGAGCCATTTAGCCGATCTACCAGAAACCAGATATATCTTCATGTGTTGTGGAATACTTCGTAGGAGTAATCGTCCTAGATCTCTTACACGGATATTTTCCGGAGCCCATTCATATATGTTCAACGACTCTACTAATACTCCGTCAAAGTCTAGGACTATTATGTCGCAATCGCAATCCATCTCTTTATTCTCCCTAACTTGATTTTTGTTATGGACAGCGTATTAAACTCCTTCAAACGAGCTATTTGCAATGCGGAAAGCAAAGACTGACTAGCAGACAATAGGATAGCGAAGGATAGTGATGACCATGGTAAAGTGTAGTGTGTGCGGGATTAGAGACGCGGTAGTGTTCCAGCAACATAGCGGTAAAGCTCTCTGTAAACAATGCTTTATTGAAGACGTTACAGCTAGGACTATAACTGAGATTAAACGGTGGAAAATGTTTAGTCCTAAAGACAGGCTTCTGCTGGGGTTAAGCGGTGGCAAGGACAGTTACGTGCTATTAGATATCCTAGCCCGGATCCATCCTGTTTCTAGGATCTTGGCAGTGTCTATTATTGAGGGTATACCGCGATATAATAGAGAAGAGGACATAAGAAGACTCAAAGTAGTTGCTCGAGAGTACGGAGTCGACGTTATTGTTACTAGTATTAAAGAGTATACGGGGCACAGCTTGGCGGAACTTGTTATGAGGGTGTGGAGAAAAGGAAAACGTATCTCTCCATGCACTTATTGCGGTATATCTCGTCGACGCATACTCAATTTCTATGCTAGAATGTATGGAGCAGACAAGACTGTTACAGCACATAATCTTGACGACGAGGTGCAGACAGCCGTTGTTAATCTACTTAGAGGCGATAGAATAGGATTACTACGACTTCATCCAGCCGCCTCACCTGCAAGTAAACTCATAGTACCCAGGGTAAAGCCTCTGCGAAAAATATACGAATGGGAAAGCGCTACCTACGCATACATGAAAAAGTTCCCATTACAAGAGACAGAGTGCATGTTCATACGCTACGCCCCAACGCTGAGAGCCAGGGTTAGAGACATGCTATACGTCATCGAATCCCGCAGGCCAGGAACCCTCCTCCGCATACTAGAACTACTAGACGAAGTACTCGAAGAAGAAGCCCGTAACCTCTCTCCCGAAACCCTTACACGATGCAAGAAGTGTGGTGAGCCAACTAGCCCCTCTCGCCACTTGTGCAAACTCTGCGAGATCCTTGAGCTAGCAGATGTTAAGAGACCCGTATATTCAGTTTATTACTCGGAGGACACTAACTCCGCATAATAATTATTTATTCGACTAGTCATTTCAGATGAGTAAGGAGAGGAGGTGTTAGTATCATGGAGGTAGGAAAAGAGCTACAGCCTCCATACGCTATTGTTAAGAAGCCACATCTCGTAAAGAAAGGCCCGGTTGATCTAGGTATCAGGCGTGGAAGAGGATTCAGCATTAAGGAGTTAGAGGCTGTAGGATTAACCGTCAAACAGGCTAGGAGACTCGGCCTATATGTAGATACGAGACGCAAAACCGCTCACGAGTGGAACATTAAGGCACTCAGGGAATATCTTGGAAAAGTGAAAGCCCTCTCAAAGTAATTTTTCTAATTTAGTTAATTATTAGGAATAGTATGTCGCCAAATTATATGGTTAGTTGTCCTAGGAAACAATCCCCTTTGCTACCTTCCTCTTTTGCCCTCAATGAATTCCTCGAACCATTGAAGCGCTATCTCGTCGCTTGGAGCTTGCACTGGTGGATGCTTGAAGAACGGTGCAGATACGCTTACTAATGGTCCTCCGATGCCTCGGTCGATAGCGACTTTTGTCCCTCTTATTGCATCTATCATTGCTCCAGCAAACATGCTCTTATCGTCGACTGTAAGCTTAGCCTCTATTGTTACTGGGAAGCCACCGAAGCTTGTACCTTTCAGGTAGATGTAGGCTACTTTTGTATTGCCGAGGAACGGGACGAAGTCACTGGGGCCTATTCTGACTTTTCCGTTCCTGTAGAGCTCATCTCCGTAGGGAAGGATTGATGTCACTGCTTGTGTTTTGCTGATCCTCTTACTCTTGAGCCTTTCTTCCACTAGCATGTTCTCGAAATCTGTGTTTCCTCCGATGTTAAGCTGGTATGTTTCTTCGACTTTTACTCCACGCATGTGCATGAGTCTAACAAGTGTCCTATGAAATACTGTTGCTCCAAGCTGGCCTTTTATGTCGTCGCCAGTTACGGGTATTCCCTTTTCCTCGAATCTCTTGGGCCATCCCTCGCTCTGGTCACTGGCTATGAAAACCGGCATTCCATTGATAAATGCAACTCCTGCCTCCAGTGCGGCTTCTGCGTAGAACCTCGTGGCTTTCTCGCATCCCACTGGTAGGAAGTTTATTAGTATTTCAGCCCCTGATTCTTTCAATACATCTACGATTTCTCCGAGAGATACATCTTTCTCTATGGGGTTGAATCTCTCCTTCATGTGTGGGGCTACACCGTCTAGTACTGGTCCAGGGCTAACG
>CAYROE010000106.1:0-4345 GCA_964425855.1 uncultured Desulfurococcales archaeon
GTGATATTACGAGAAGGAATAGAGCAGAATATATTCCCACACCAACAGACACATAGGCTAAGGCGAGGTCAGGGGCCATTAAGACTATGAATGCTAGACCGTAGGCTACAGCCTGCCCAGCAGAATATACCACTGCCTTAACTAGGTCCTTCTCTACGAGAGTCTTATACGTGAACACTATAGCTAATGTGAACGCTATTATTAATAGTAGGTCTTGTACCCCAAACCCCTCTATCACTCCTCAATCACCCCCTTCTCCACGTCTTCTTGAAGTCTATCCACGTTTATAGGCTCGGGTTTGATCCCGGCCCTATGGGCTGCGCGTGCGAGGACATGTGAACCTACTGGTGCTGTCAAAAGCACAAATAACGCTGATACGAAGGATAAGCCCGCGATATAGTATCTCGTTATACCGAGATACTCTAACGATAGACTTAGTAGACCTAGACCTATTAGCGGGTAAAAGGCACCACCTATCATTCCCACCGTGGCTGCGTGTAGTCTTAGGTAGAAGTTCTTGAACCTATGCATACCTATAGATGCTATTAGGTCCATCAATGCCCCAAGGACTATTAGTGCCACACCTATCCATCCTATAATGTCCCATATCACGGCTAATCACCTAGCTCCTCTCTTTCAAGATACTTTGCGACATACATGTCGAGGATATATGCCCAGAGAACTAATGGTAGAGCTGCGACCGCTAGGTAGACGGTGTCAAAGAGTATTGCTAACACTACTATGAGTACCGCTAAATCATATGATAGAGCATCTACTGCTAAAACCATATCCGGTATTGTAGGTCCCCTAATCACCCTAATAGAGTATAATATTATTGCCAGCACGAATACCCCAGTTAATCCCGCGAGCAACGTTCTAATCATTACGGGGTCCACGGTTCATCATCTCGTAGCCTTCTTGGATGGAGTCTTGGGTTTAGGTTTAAACATGGGTGGAGGAGGAATCCATTTCTGCTTTGTAACAGTTAGCCTATGTCCCTCAGGCGGGGTCATCTGGTATGGCATGTACATTGTTGTCTCCTTATTGTCTGTAGTCATTTCCCAGCCAGTCATATCGGTCATTGCCAGTGCTCCGGTGGGGCATATCTCTACGCACATTGCACAGAAGGTACAGCGCTGCATGTCTATTCTTGGAAATATCTTTTTGCGATTCATCTTCCATTCTCCTTCAACCTTCACCATTTGTATAGCATCGGCGGGACAGACTCTTTGACACATCGTACAGCCAGTACATTTCTCCATAAACAATACGTGGCGTCCACGCGTGGTCTCAGTCTTAAACGGTGGTTCTTTCTCTGGTACAAGCCTTGTGTAGGGCCTGGTGAACAGGTATTTGAGTCCGAGAATTATTGAGCCGAGAACCATCTCATTATCACCTATCGAGGTCTGGTGCGCATGGATCAAGGCTTTTAACAAAGACTGGGAAGTCAGCGATTGTTATCTCCTCGTTCTTTAATACATGCTTGATAACTGTTGTTAGATGAGCCATTGAGGGTGTTCTAAGTCTTACGCGATAGGGTGTCTGGCCGCCAGTACTAGTTATATGAATTAAGTATTCTCCTCTCGCCGTCTCAACTCTTCCTATACCTTCACCTGGCGGGGCAACTAATGGTATCTTGTAGCGGTAGACTCCATCGGTGCTCACTTTTCCTACTAGTTGGCGGATTATACTGATACTCTGGTATATCTCCCTTAACCGGACGAGGCAACGGTCATAGGAGTCGCCATGCTCTCCTACAGGTACTTCGAACTCTACTTCGTCGTAGGCTTCGTAGGGATCAATGATTCTTACATCATGTCTCACACCAGAACCTCTTAGAACCGGACCTGTTGCGCCAAGCCTTATGGCATCAGAGGCTTTGAGAACCCCCATGCCGCGCGTACGTGCCTGGAATATTTTGTTGTCAAACAATGCTCTCTTAATGTCATTCACTATTCTCTCAACGAATCTTAGCACCTTGAGGGTGCGTTCCTGAAAGTCTTGTGGTATATTCCACCTGATACCTCCGGGAACCATGTAGTGATGGTATACGCGGTGCCCGGTGATATAGTCGTACCATTTTAGTATTTCCTCACGTGCCGCCATAGCCCATGAGGGTATGTATCTTGCCCCCACGACTCCTCCTATAAACAGTAGCCAGAAGAGATGGCTTTGGATACGGCCCATTTCCGCTATTATCGTCCTAACACGTCTAGCTTTCTCCGGTGGCTCTAAACCATATACGTCCTCTGCCGCCCTTACATATGCTAGTTCAAAGTTGTCTGGGTCCTCCACACAGAATCTCGCAGACATCACAACGTCTACTTCCCACCAACGATACTCCATCATTTTCTCGAAGCCGCGGTGAAGGTATCCCGGTATAACATCGGCATCTATTACTCTCTCTCCGTCTAGTTTCAAGAGGAATGCGACATTGCCTGGGGCGCCCGGGTGCTGGGGGCCTAGGAGGACTTCTACTTCACGTACCTTACCCATATCATGGCACCTCTAGACTGGTCTTTCATACCTTTTACCGCCATAGTATGTTTCGAGAACCCATTTCCTTGCGTCGAAGTCCTTTCGGAGTGGGGGTGGGCCGTCCCAGTTGCCGTCGAGTATCCATTTCCTGAGCCCATTGTGTCCTTTGAATACTACTCCGAAGAACTCGTAGTTCTCGATCTCCTGGTAGTACGCTAGTGGGAATATGTCGTGGATTGTATCTACTATTGGGTTGTCTCGAGGTATCTTGAATCTCACGAAAACTATTTGGCCTTTCCTTGAGACCGAGCTCAGCATGTAGACCATTTCGAATGTATTATCCTTTTTCCACCAATCAATGGTCTCGATTCCTAAGAAGTGGTCGAATCCTAATTCTTTTAGCTTTGTGATAATTGTTCTAAGGTTCTCTGGCTTAATGTATACTACTGCCTTGTTCTCGTAGTGTTTGAACTGTTTTACTTCTGTAACCTGTTCCTTGGGGAGTTTTTCCTTTAGTTCCTCTACTAGGCTAGTCGTAGACATCGTGCTTTTCTACCTCAGCCTCGTTCTTTCCTCATTATCTCTTCGCGTGTTTTCAACTCTTTTAGTATCATGTCCTCGAGTTCTCCTGGGTATTTTTCGAGAGGACGCGGAGTCTCCGGAGCCTTCCCCTCTCTAACCTTTCTTGCCAGCTCGAGGAATCCTTTGAGCCAGTCATCTGCTCGGGGCATACATCCTGGAACCCATACGTCTACGGGCATGTATTTTGAGATATCTTTTATTGTAGCATAGGAGTCCCAGTATAATCCGCCAGTAGCGGGACAGTTGCATCCTACGAGAACGTATTTTGGCTCAGGGGTTTGCCTGTAGAGTCTTAGTAGTACGCGGAGCGTTTTACGTGGTACATAGCCCATTACTACTATTATATCGGATTGACGTGGAGATGGAGCAGGCATGAACCCGTATCTCTCGAAGTCTAATGGTGACATGACAACTGGTGGTAGCTCCACGGCTCCACAGGCTGAACAATAGTGTGCCATCCACATAGACTTAGAGCGTATCCACTTACTTAGACTTGTCTTGGTTTTCTCATCTATTTTCTTCTCCTGCTTATCAGGGGATGAGGGATTAGACATGGATTTCACCCGGAGAGGAGTTTAAGGTATTCTTCTGCCACCTTCACATACTGTATACGTGAGGCAGGGTCTACGAGAGACTGTACTGCAGGTTGGAGTAGAGAACTGCTTATGTAGTTATATAGCAAACCTGTAGCAATTACGAGTACTACAAGCACTATTATTAGAGTGCTGAATGAGAGTGGTGTTGTCTTCTTATGTACGGGTTCTTTTATTTCGAAGTACGTGGAGTAGAAGGCTCTTAGGAATCCTACAAGGCCTAGAGCAGAACCTAAGGCTATTACCGCCAACAGTGGATAATATCCCACGTCTAGGACGGCCATTATTAGTGATAGCTTTGCTACAAAGAGATTTGTTGGCGGAACACCTGCTACCGCTAATCCACCGATTATTAGGCCCGCTGCAAGTACAGGCGATGCCCTCAACTGTCCTGTGAGCATGTCTAGCCTAGTGGTGCCATATGTATGGTATATTGCGCCGGAGACGAGGAATAATAGTGGTTTTACTGTGGCATGGCTGAGAACGTAGAATAGCGTTGCTTCTATTGCTACCGGTGTCCCTATTCCAACACCTATAAACATGAAACCTACGTCCATTATAGTGCTATAAGCTATTATACGTTTCAACTCGTTCTGTATAACCATTAATAAGCCCCCGACGATAACGCCTAGCGATCCTAGAATCAATAATATCCATTGAAGCCATATCGAATAGTTCAAGCCTACAATAGT
>CAYROE010000107.1:0-4329 GCA_964425855.1 uncultured Desulfurococcales archaeon
TCCCGCAGCGTCATGTGGCAGCATGAATAACATCATGATAGGCGGCATAGCAAGTAGCGGCGAGACATGGGCCTTCTACGAAACCATAGGATGTGGTACTGGTGGAAGACCGTGCTGCGACGGAGTAGACGCCGTTCATACCAATATGACCAATACACTTAATACTCCCATAGAAGTACTTGAAGCCGAGTACCCTATACTATTCACAAGATACGAGATAAGGCCTTCGAGCGGAGGACAAGGAAAGTATCGGGGAGGAAACGGAATAATTAGGGGAATAAGAATACTCTCCGATAAGACAACCGTATCGATCGTAGGAGAACGATGCAAAACTCG
The DNA here is from genome assembly GCA_964425855.1 of uncultured Desulfurococcales archaeon. Lineage (GTDB taxonomy): Archaea > Thermoproteota > Thermoprotei_A > Sulfolobales > Acidilobaceae > S143-63. The sequence continues at coordinate 337 of CAYROE010000107.1, forward strand.
CCCGTGGGGACTCAAAGGAGGCAAGCCAGGACAACCCTCCGTATACATGGTACGCTATAGAGACGGAAATATCAGGATACTCCCCAGCAAAGCCACGATACAGCTCGGTAAGGATGACGAGATCATTATCATGACGGCAGGAGGAGGCGGATACGGAAATCCATGTGAACGTGAACAACACTTAATAGAAAAGGACTTGGAAGAAGGCCGCATTGACGATGAATGGATAAAGAACCTGAAATCAGGCTGCACTAGTGGATGAGAATATGAGAAATTATGATTCTATTCGAATAAATGTCTTATAATACACATAATATTTAATGATACGGGCGGAGCTTTTTCCTCATAAAGATGATATTCTTCCCCAAATATCGATCGTGCTTCGGGCTCCTCAACACAAATAATAAACAGTAATCCAGCCGCAATGATCCAGCCGGAAAGCAATACTCCAGCAGGGCCCAATACTATAAGGTTCGCTCCTACTCCTACTAGGATCAAGCCAAATTGTGCAGGATGACGCATACATCTATATATCCCCGATCTAACGAGCCGATCCGGCTGAGTAAACCTCCTTGCAGGATGTGAGTGTCCATACTTCCTCAAGGTTCGTCCTGCTACTACATTTAGTACTATACCGTAAAGCACTAGGACTATGCCGATTATCGTAAGCACAATAGTAAAATTATTTGATAACACTAATAGGTCGAACCCGTTCAGATATTGCCCGAATACCGGGGGAATAACTATGAGTAATATCCAGTATAATGCTCTCAAAGCATACTTTGGGTCCATAATTCAACACCGAAATAATAATGATGCAGTTATATCAGTCAGTACTTGATTTGCTATGTCTTATCACATCGACTTAATGATATACGGGATACTATTGGGATAGAGCCTCTGCAAGCTCAATGAGGCTTCTTCCCGGGGTCTTGGACTTCATCACGACACTGGCTACCAGTACGCCTTTCGCGCCGAGCTCTATAGCCTTTGCTGCGTCTTCGGGGCCCGAGATACCGGCTCCGGCGAGTACCGGGATCTTGGGTTCTATTCGTTGTACTGCGTCAACTGCCCTTGTTATGACTTCTGGCTTTGCCTTGGAAACCGGGATGCCTGTTCCTATTAGTTCTGGCGGTTCTACGGCGATCATGTCGGGTTTCAAATGAGCGAGTGCAGCTGCTTCTCTAGGTGTATCGGAACATACTAGGATCTCTTTTCCTATTTCGTGTATAGTTTTTATAGCGTAGTCTATGTGTCTTATGGTTACTTTGTGCTCGCTGTGGTTTAGGAGTGTCCCCTTCACTGGGAGATGTTCTAGTGCCTTGGCCGGGAGATATCCTGTCCTACTACCATACTCTACAGGATCCACGTGTTGTAGATAGAGATCCTCATGTATCCTCGATAACTTATATACTAGTGGTGATGGAACCACCAGTATCACTCGGAGATTATTGTATATTGTTACCGCTTTCGACGCCGCTTCTGCAATTTTTACTGCGGTTTCTGTGAATGCGGTCTCGTATGCTTTGAAGTTTATTGCTAGGATTCTCATCGCTACATCTACCTCTGTATAAGTATTGAGTATGTTATCGGTGTTATTCAATTTTATTTGGTTAGTTCATTTATGATTTTGTACTAGATATTATTATCGTAGAATTTTTGCTATGATTACCGTGAAAAGGGGGGAAGAAATGGTTTGGGGTTTGAAAAAAGTAGCGTTTCTTAATATAATATTGGCTTAGGCTATATTAGGGGAACCGCAGTTATTCCCGCTGCTAATATTACGTATCTTAAAATGAATGCTCCTATCAGTACCATCCATCCTGCTATTGCTGATGCGATGACAACTTCTTGTCTCTCGTCTTCTATTCTTAGTGTATAGCTCCATAGTATTAGTATTGGTATGACTAGTCCAATTAGGACTACTCCGATCCAGAAAAGTGGGGCTAGACTGCCATTTATTAGTAGCAGTGCTGACTCCCGTGTGCCTGGAAGCCCCCAGAGTGCTATGTTTAGGTACACGAATATTATGAAGAGTTCTCCTAGCATTACATATAGATCGAATCTCTGTAGTTGCAGTCTTACTCGTGCCGCTATATCCTTGAACTCGGGGTATACTTTTAGAAGTATGGGTGCCGCCACTGCACAATAGAAGCATAGGGCGCTGCTCGTTGCTGAGGCGACGAACAGTATTGGTAGTATCGGGGTGTTCCAGAACTGTATTCCTTTCGCGGCTCCCAGTAGGAATCCTGTGTAGGCTGCTGTTGCCAGTCCTAGGATCGACGCTATTCCCCCTAGTATGGTTATTTGTTTTCTGGTGAATTTTCCACCTATGATTTTGAACCACGGTAGGAATGGTATCGTATAGAGGCCTGTGAATAACGTGAACAGTACTATTATATAGGTTCCTATGGTCATCCACGACCCTAGGTTGAGTCGTGGACTAATGAACATTTCTATCGCGTGTGATGGAAGTCCTAGGTCTAGTATTAGTAGGAATATGCCGACTATGATGCCTATGAATGCTGATAGCCCTCCTATCAAGTTGAGGATCTTGTTCTTTTCCTTTACCCAGTAGTAGTATGCTACCGGTACCATTACCCCGGCTAGGCCTCCTAGAAAGAGGTATCCGGCGATGATTGTTTCCCACCATTCCTGCCTGACGAATAGTATATCTGCCATATTCTATCACCTCCTTGGAGGAATCACATATACCCGTGGCTTGGTTCCTATCTCTGGTGCTAGCGGTACTGCTTCTAGCGATAATTTGTAGGCTTCACTGTTTGGATCATCGAGGTCACCGAATACAATGGAGTCCGTTGGGCACGAAGAGGCACATGCTGGGTCAAGACCTTTAGTGATCCTGTGATAGCACATCGTACATTTGTCGGGTCCCCCGAGGGCCTCGTTTACGTATCTCGCATTGTAGGGACAGGCAACTATACAGTACTTACACCCTATACATAGATCGTAGTCTATTAGGACAGCTCCCTCCTCTGTCTTATAGCTGGCTCCTGTCGGGCAGACGTGTACACATGGAGCATTGTCGCAGTGCATACAGGTATGGTGATGATTTATTCTAACAGTCGTCGGATACTTTCCTTTCTCTATTACTAGAATATCTCTTCTTCCACCGAGTGGTACCTCGGCATCATCCTTGAGCTGTTGTAGTACTAGGCTATTTTCTTCGCTGCAAGCTGCCACACATGCTCCACAGCCTATACAAGTGTCTAGGTTTATAACGAATCCATACCTAGCCATACTTCTTCACCTCCACGATTATGTCTAAGTCTCGTGCAGAGGCTGATGGATCATTGTAGTCGAGTTCTATTGACTTGACGGCCCCATCTCCTCCAAGCGGGCCGAAACCATAGCTGGCCATAAATCTAGATAGCTGCCCTGTACCGTGTGGAACTACGATAACATCTGGTCTTACTCCTTCGGTTACGTGTACTTTTGCTAAGACCTTGAATTCGGGGACATGGATCGTGTATTCTGGATCGAAGCTACGCTTGTATGATAATATTACTTTATCTCCTTCTTTTAGTCCTAGCTTACTTGCCGTGTCCGGATGTATCCATACCTTGTCTGCATTGTGTTTGGCGAGGAAGTATCTGAGCCAGTCATTGTTAACTGTCTTGGAGTGCCTATTCATAGCGAATACAGTTGATACCATTACTAGCTCGTTCTCTGCTAGGCTACTTTCATCATATGTATAGCCCGGATTCCATCTAGGTAACGGATCGTATCCGTATTCAGCTAGCTCGGTTGGGAGAATTTCTATTCTACCGGAAGGTGTCTTTAGACTGGTTAGATCCTTTGGCTTCCACTCTATGCTGATTACTTTCTCTCTCTTTAGGTCGTCGAGCGTTATGTTTACTCCTGTCTTATCGTTGTACTTTTCTATCATTTTCTCCAGTCTTTCTTGTCCGCTAGTGAGGAAGTATTCCGAGAAGTACTCGTTTTCAAGCTCTGTCCTCGATATTCCGAGTT
>CAYROE010000108.1:0-4321 GCA_964425855.1 uncultured Desulfurococcales archaeon
CCACGTGAAGGCTACGCCTGTGGCGTACTTTAGAAGTCTCGGATAGTATTCTAGGTTTAGGCCGACCTCTACCCATGGAAGCCTGCATGCGACAAAGCTCTCGAAGAGTCCTCCTCTTAGCCTCTGGAGTTCTATGACTTTGGCTGCCTTCTCTCTTCCGTATCCGAACCTATCGGTCGCGACCTCCCAGCTTATTACCCAGGCTTCTTTGTGGTGCGCGCCTATGCTACTCGTGCTGAACGCCAAGGCCATTCCAGGTGCGGCGTGGCAGTCGTATGCTGATACTTCAAGCCCCTTTACCTGCATGGTGTATTCGCATCCTCCTCCTGCTTCCTCACATGCTTTCTTAGTGCCTTTTGCGAGTAGCCTGCCTAGGTCTGATTTCTTAAATACTATTTCGTCTATTAGTTCCTTGAACCTTTCGTAGTCTCCCCACTCGAGCTTCTCGCTTATTACTCCTTTCTGACTTGCCTCGACTGCCCAGCCTATTGTGTTCCCTAGGCTGATCGTGTCTACTCCGTATTTGTCGGCTAGTCTGTTTAGTACGCTTACCTTTGCTAAGTCGTCTAGGCCTATGTTACTACCTAACATAGCAACATTCTCGTAATCTAGTTCACTTGGCATTCCTTCAGCGTCCTTTACTACGTTTCCACATGGCATATTACAGAATGGACATCCTCTCTGGTCGATCTTCATTTCTTCGAGACGGTAACCATTTATGCCTTTATAGCCATCGAATACTCCTTCGCTGAAGTTATATGTTGGGAGAACGCTGGCTTCCTGCGCCCAGTCAATAGTCATCATTGTTCCCTGACGCATCCAGAACGAGTACATTTTCGCCTTGACTATCTCAACGTATGCCTTTGAGCCTTCTCTCCTAAGCTGTTTGGGATCGTGTACCGGTATCTCTTTGGTTCCTTTGACGACGAGTGCTTTTAGCTTTTTGGATCCCATTACCGCTCCGATTCCGGGTCGTCCTCCGCTTCTGCCTTCCTGGCTCATTACGGTAGAATAGAGGACTTGATTCTCGCCTGCAGGACCTATCTCTAGTATGCCTAGGTTCTTGCCATATTCTTCTTTGAGTTTTTTCTCGGTCTCCCAGGTATCTAGTCCCCATAGATCGTCCGCGTCCCTAAATTCTACCTTGTCATTCTCAACATATACTACGACAGGCTTTTCTGACGCGCCCTGGAATACTACAGCATCATAACCTGCTTTACGTATATGGTAGCTTGCCCAAGATCCAATGTTTCCATCCCCATATCCTCCTGTTAATGGGCTCTTCGCGGCTACCACAAGCTTACCGCTACTGGGAACGGTTAGGCCCGTGAGTGGTCCTACAGCGAATATCAAGAGGTTGTCAGGTCCCAGCGGGTCTGCTCCCGGAGGCATGTATTCCCAGAGGAGTCTTATTGCGAGTCCTCTTCCTCCCAGGTACTCTTTTGCCCATCCTTGAGGATACTTTACTACCTTGCTTTCTCTTCTAGATAAGTCTATCCAGAGAATCTTGCCATTCCAACCCTTCAAGGTCATTCACCTTTAATTATTTCATTTTTGTAAATAATTTGTCGCCGGATAATCTATGTGGATGCGGAGAAATAAAACGCTTTATTTAAGAACCAATATATTTAATGGTAATAACGTTGGGATAATCCTTAACAAGATGGTAGGTGGATCATGGTAAGCAAACAGTGCGGCTATGTGATTATAAAGTTCCTAGGATATCTGTCAGAGATAATGGGGTCTAAAATAGAAAAAGAAGTCTGTGGTGAAGTGGAATTACGGGATCTTATCGACGAAAACAGGATTGGTGCTAGCCTTAATGATCTAGTTATATTAGTTAATGGTGTAGCGAGAGGGCCAGAGACTAAGGTAAAGGCTGGAGATACGGTTACTGTTATGCCTCATATTAGTGGTGGGATCTAATACGTTCCAATATTTTCTGATAACATTCCTTGTGCAACTCAGGGAGGTTGCGGAGGTAATCGGTATTAGCCTCTTTTAGGTAGAAGTATCCTTCTATCCTGACGTTCGGCGAGTATTCTTTTATTATTGATATTAGTTCGGCCGCTATGATCCCATCGATTTTTAGCCAGATAAAACCCATGTTCCTGTTCTTGTGTACTGCTAGCATTCCTGAGTAGACGCCTAGGAGGACTGGCGCCGCATATGCTGTCCTCTGAGGATCACTGCCGTTAACCGATAATATAATATTAGTTGTTGTATAGTAGGGTGCTCTCTCTATAGTGTATCCCATTATGCCCCGGCGCTCCCACATAGTATAGAATTTCCTCTGCATCTTCGGCACGTTGAAACCTAGTTTTCTAGCGAGACCTGATATGCTTTCCATGCCTATGTGTCCTTTAGCGTATACTAGTAGAGCCATGATTTCCGGGTCGAAAGGATAGTGTCTTCCAAAGAAATAGCGTGGTACTCCTCTAGCCAGCTGGTCTACGTAGAGTTTCTCCATTCTTTCGCGAAGCTCACGAGGCAAGGGCTCGTCCAGATTAAGGTTTAGTATTCCAAGGGATGCTAGGGCATGTCTCGCGCCCCATTCAGCGTCTACTCTATAGATCTCCGCGTCTGGATACTCTTCTTCTAGGATCATCTGGCATCGAACAGGCAGATATAAATCATATATCACTGATCCCTCAAGAGTGAGATACTTAGCGTAGAACCTTGGCTCTTTTTCCGGTTCTTCATCGAACTTGAGGAGGAATCTAGCGGCGCCTAGTCTAGCATAGTTTATGCTTATGCCAAGTGCGAACCCCAGCTTATAGGCCCTGTTCAGTAACTTGTATACGCTTCTCTCGTTTACCTTAATTCTTCTTGCATATGCTCTGAAAGCGTTAGGCGGTTTAGATGTCTCAGTCGAATATCTTGTTAGCTGTTCCAGGAGATTCGCTACAGTGTATGTTATTTCTAGTTTTTTACAGGTCATCGACAATACACCGAAATTCATATATATTATTGACAAAAGTTATTATAGATAACGACCTTAAATTAGGTCAAAGCTATCGCAACAATGAAAACTGTAAACTATACTAGCTTCACGTCGAGGACCTCACCGAACAGACTCCTAGAGCTGTGTATACGTGTAATCTTGACTTCTGGGATATACGATAATATTGGATAACTACCTTTCACGACAACAGTCAAAGGGTATGAGCCCGGCTGCCGCGCATAACAATAACCAGTAGAACAAGATTCGATCCAAAGACCCCTAAGAATAGTTCCACTTGGTGCCACGAGTCTAAGCATCTCTTTTTCAAACACATTCCTAACAAAATAGACGAAGGAACGAGCATGTTTCTCAAGTCTATTCCTAACACCATGCCTCATCCTAAATACCCGTGTAGACGGAAGAGGAAGAAGTCTCCTAACATTAACTCTCCTAACAAGTAGTTTTTCCTCAAGAATACGCTCTAGTACTTGTCTATTAATTTCATAAGTCTTCCGAGTTTCACCAGGAAGACCTAATATGAAATTAAGACCTGGAAGAAGATGCGGCAATCCATTACCTCCGCGGACTCTACCGACTCGATTAATTATCCTAACAGCCTCAAGAACAGTGTCTGCATCTACATTCAAATTATTTAGACTAGCAACATGTGGATCAGCGGACTCGAGCCCAAAAGCGGCAACATCTCCCGGAGTATGATATTTGACTATGATCTTCAATGCTTCGATAGATGCCTCGGCATGTCGAACAATTGTTCCCGGATTTACGTTGTCGATGTGTAGTGTTTGGAGTCTAGGAGCTATCTTTCTGATTCCATAGAAGAGTTTTTCTAATTCTCTAGGATTTGGCTTAGGCCACTCACTAGAGCCTAGCTCCTCGCTCCCATATACAAGGATATCCGCCTGCCTGCCGAGTCGAAAGCTCCTCGCTCCCATATTATAGAGAGCCTCAACTTCTGACACGATGCCAGAACTTTGCCTAGATATAGGCCGGCCACGGAGAGGCTCAACACAGAAACTGCATCCACCAGTAATCCACCGAGCACATCCCCTATATGTTTCGAGCTCTATAACAAGGTTCCGGCCATAATTAGGATGTTGTCGTATGATAGGCGCTCCCTTGACAGACACTTTATCGACGAAGTCATAGTTTTCTCTAATACGCCAGGGCTCCGCCCGTTCTTCGCCTCGAATGAGTAGGTTATAAACGTATTCTTCGGGATCACCTGTAACTAGAACATCTGCACCGGCACGTAGAAAGCTCCGAGGCGGATAAGCCGGTCTATCTCCCGCCCTTCCTGAGCCCCATTTAGCGGCAGGACCTTCATGTACCGTGAAAGGTCTACGGAGAGTTCGTCGG
>CAYROE010000109.1:0-4288 GCA_964425855.1 uncultured Desulfurococcales archaeon
GTTGGTGAGGGTATTGGTCACACACTCTATCGATACATTATTCACTTGTAGAAATCATATTTATTTAAAAACGAGAACTTTCTAGTTAATATAATTGAGTATATGTTTGTGGTGAGACAGTAGACGGTGATCCAGATTGGAGTGGGGAATATACCCTGCGGCTGCTGATAGGCTACTATCATTCATTGGTATAGCTGTTCACTGGAGCATACTCCAATACGTAGTAGGGCTACCACTACTAGCATTCGTAGCGGAACTCCTCTATTTGAAGACAGGAGACCAGAAATGGCTAAAGATAGCTAAAACCCTTGTTAAGGGATTCATTATAGTTTTCGCGGTTGGAGCAGCCACCGGTACGGCCTCGGAATTCGGACTCGTGCTACTATGGCCTAATCTAACACAAGCTGCAGGAAACTACATATACTTCCCTCTCTACGCAGAGGTCTTCGCCTTCCTAATGGAAGTAGTATTCATATACATGCTCTGGTACGGCTGGGAGAAGCTACCAAAGAAAATCCATGTAATAGTAATGCTATTCGCACTTATAGGCCCATGGTTCTCAGCAGCAACGATAGTATCAGTAAACTCATACATGGTCGCACCAACAGGACTAGAACCAGCATACGATCCAGTAAACGGTCAATGGCTCTACGATCAAGGATACCCCAAACTACTACTAGCGGTTCCTACCGATATAGCTAACATACTAAACGTTACTCTTCTACAACAGTTGGGTATGGAGGTAGTAGGCCAAGACGGAGGAGTCGTACTTGTAAAAATGCCTATACGTATCATAGAACGCCTCGTATACGAAGCATGGCATGGCTATACTGTACAGGACAGTATACTAAAACTAGTCATTAAACCAGAATACCTTAGCCAAGACGTCCTAAACACTCCTGTAATGGCCATACTGGACACTATCCTAAAAGCAACGATTAACTATGTTGGAGTAACAACAGTAACGTTCAAGAGCCCAGTCTATCTAGGTAGCATACTACACGTAGTAGGAAGTGCTGTCACAGTATCGTCATTCACTGTACTAGCCGCATATGCAATGAGAAAGCTCCAACTAAGACGGAAGGGTATAAAGAACGGAGAATACTATGAATATGTCGACACCTTCTTCAAGTATGCAGCGATATTTGCCCTGATCGCGATAGCGTTACAGGGCACGGTATTTGGACACTTGATGGGTACAGAAATAGCAGAGTATAACCCGGAGAAGTTTGCCGCAATGGAGGGAACAAGCCAAAACATATTCAGTATAAGTAGAGCATTCGGCCTCGAAAAACTAATGGCCTTCCTAGGATACGGGTCATTCAATGCTCACCTACCAAACTATGACGAGATACCAAAGGATTACTGTGTATGCAGCGTGACTCACGACCAGGATATAGCTAGAATAGGAGACTGTAGGCCACCACTCTTCATACACTACGTCTACTATACAAAGATAGGACTAGCAATATTATCAGGACTCTTCGTCCTAGGCGTAGCATATTATCTATTCGTGAAGAAGACCGAGCTCCCAGAAATACTATTAAAACTAGCACTTCCCTTCGCGATAATAATACAGGCAGTATCCTGGATGGGATGGGTTGTTAGAGAAGTAGGAAGAAAACCATGGACTATATATGGTGTCATGACGCCAGACGTCGCCCACACATTCAACCCAGCCCCAACGTCGCTAGTAGCACTAGTAGCAGTATTCTTCATTGTAATACTAGGCATCCTAGCATACGCTGTTTGGAAATTCCTATGGTTACCTGGAAAAGAAGAAGTAGGCATGGAGGTGAGCTAGAATGGATGGCTCATCAATAGCAGTATTCTGGCTAGCATACACCTTCGGTATACACATAATGCTCGTCAATATAGGCATAGCACTATCAATACTAGTACCCTATCTAAAGCATAGGGCAACCAAAAACAATGACGAGGCACTCCTCAACTTCTCCTATAAGCTAATGCGATTCTATGCTGCAACCTACGGAGTTGCAGGAGTATACGCAACAGCCTTCACCGTATTCCTGCTAAGCTTCTATCCAAACTTCCTAGGAGTAGCAGGAAACATAGCACTTATGCCGTTCGCCATAGCAATACTAATGATCGTAATACACTTCACGGCAATAACAACATACTATTATGGATGGAACAGGCTCAGCCCACAAGCACACAACATAGCAGGAATATTCCTTGCAATATCAGCACTACTCATACCGCTAGGATTCAGATCTGTATTCGCATTCCTCAACACGCCGAAAGGACTATACTTCGACGGAACAGTGGCTAGACTAGACCTATTACAAGCCCTTACAAACCCGACACTCCTACCACTATATCTGAAGAGTGTGGTAGCATCCCTAACGGCTGGAATCATTCTAGTAACCGGTTATGCAGCGGTAAAGTACTACAAGTCGAGTGATGAAGCGTATCGGAACGCATTAAAATCGGTTGTAGACCGCGGCGTGCCATGGGCGCTAGCGGGACTTGGACTAATGCTGATACTAGGCCTCTGGTACACACTCTCGCTAAGGATAGTCGAGTACAAGTTCAACAATATATTCGGCCCACTCGGATGGAAGGTAGGAGACGGAACCATAGCCTATAACCTATCATGGCTACTAGTCATAAAGCTCATACTGTACGTGGCCCAAGTATACCTGGTCTACGTAGCCTATACAAGTATCAAGAAAAGCGGATTCCTATCACAAAAAGAAGCCAAAAACCTACTATACGCCGGGATACTAGCACTCGTAACAATAGTACTAGGAGAATACCTGAACGCATTTAGCCAATATCCATACTTTATAGCGGACGTCACCGATCCAAAGATTGTACAAAGCATTCCACCAGAGGTACTACCCTATCTTGCAGACGTACTAAACCTCAAGAATGTGAACCCGCTAGCAACATTGGCGTCTGTACAGGCAATAACAGTGGCCTTCATGGTATTCTTATCGCTAGCTACAGTATACTTCTTCTACGTCTACTTCAAAGAAAAATAATATTTTTCTCAAAATGTCACAATTAATTTTTATACTATAATACTCCTCTCTGAATCCAGTCCAAGTACATTTTTAGATATAGATGAGAGCCTCAAAGCAACAAAAACAATATAATCCCATTATCGAGAATTAGAGAAGAATGGGTGGGCCGGTAGCTCAGCCTGGAAGAGCGCTCGGCTTGCACCCGAGAGGCCCCGGGTTCAAATCCCGGCCGGTCCACCATCCTCCCATATCATCGTTATAATACACATCTTACTTTGTTGACCCATAAAGGTATTGCTAGAAGCCATATCGGAAACCTTGAGGAATCCCGTAGTGAGTACTATTGTACTTTATTGCCGAAAATAATTACCTGTTAGGTCATAGAACCGGGGATACTCATTTTTTGAAGTGGCTTAAGGTAATGATTAGAAAAAACGTTTTGAATTATGTTATTTTTGCAACTATTAAGAATTGCATACTTTGCGTAGAAGTGAGAGCAGTGAACACATATTTTTTACCCATACTCCTTCGAGCCCAATTATTATTCTCCGGATTCTCGCACAGGTACTTTTACTCGTGCAGACAACAAATAAGAAGTCGAGTCGAGAGAGGTATCTCTCGTATTTGCTCCTAGATATATTTGATCCAGTCTCCACCTCTATACCGATCCATTTATTATTTAGTCTCAATAATATGTCGGGACCTACGGATTGTTTCCAGACTTGAACTCCTTTTGCTTTACAGATATGTTGAGCCCTGCGATAAATTTCCTCAACCATAAATTCATGGCTACCACTAGGATTCTCACCAACATTTTCTAGTACAACGGGGCTTCTACCGGGACAGCCCGTGTATATTTTCACTTTTCGCACCACTCCATTCTCTATCAGTTTCTGAATGCATTCTCCAAATTTCTTACCTGAAATCTGTAGCTCTTCTCTCAGCTCTCTTTGTGTCAATCCTGGGTATCTACGTATCGTATTGATTATTTTTCCACAGGTAGGGCTTGGCCCAATACTCTTTGATACCTTTATAAAGAATGGAGAAGTGGTGCTCTGGGGCCGTAATATGGCTTCGTATTTACCAAGACTTCCTATTAAATCTTCTAGACCATAGTGGCCGAGGGCACTCGCCGCTAATCTTTTATCTTCATTATCGTTGAGTCTAAATACCATATTATTTCCTGCCGACATCAATGCTGATCTTTTTAACATAGATGGGCGGTGAACAACTAGTATTATGCCGACTCCCCTTTTCCTATAGTGTCGGAAATCACGTACTATCATAGGTTCTTTTCT
>CAYROE010000110.1:0-4261 GCA_964425855.1 uncultured Desulfurococcales archaeon
TACTATTAGCAAAATCAAGGAAGGATACTCTACTCATCTATACCGATATGATAACAGAACAAAGAAGAATCATAGGTAGCGACTATATCACCGGGGAACCAGTATATGAGGACGACATACTAAAAATCGATGTTGAAGATCCCTACCAAAGAAATTATCTGAATTCAATAGTCATAGAAAAAATAGATACTGGCATGTTAACTGGAATAACGCATATGAGTCTTGTCGCGGGAACTCTGGCAAGAAACCTCTCGAAGATAATTATAGTAGAGACAGATCATGTTGTAGATGCATATAGGTTAATAGTGAATAGGAGAGATTCCGAAGAGCGATCATTTATAAAAATGTATCTAGGTAAAGATACCTGCGGAACAGTAGGGGACATAGGAATACTGCCCTTCGTTAATCTGAAAAGGCTAGTCGTATTATTATCGTACAAGGATACTAAAAAGAGTGTATATAGGCATAGCGACCTGCTAAGTATACTTAGATGTCTTACCAAGCTAGTTGATAGAGGAATTATAAAGAGGATAATAATATATAATGTATCCAGCGGGAGTCCTACACTTGATATACCAGATAACAATAATGAGAACTTTAAACCTCTCGCAGATCTCATAAAAAGCTTTGAATCCAAGAGTATTCCCGTAATATTCGATTACATGATAATGAGTACATATCATCCTTCAAAAGAAGATAGAATCCTCGGTCTAGACGAGATTGCTGAAGAGTCTCTTCCAAGAAGCATAATAGCAGTAGCGAAAATCGATGGAGATAGGGTAGGAGAAGCTATCAGGTTTATCTCGAACTTCGGCCCTAGCCGTCTAGCAATGTTTAGCGACCTAATGAACATCGCTTTCCAGATATTACCAATACTTAGATTAAAGAATGCAGAGGAGAGAGGAAAACTAGTCTTTTTATATGGAGGCGGAGACGATATAGTGGCGTACGGCGGCCTCTCCACACTCATCCGCTACATTGGAAAAGTACACGAGTCTATAGACTCCCTATTGAAACCTTTAACTTATACAGCCTCGATATCCTTTGACAGGTATAAGACACCGATATTGTATCTATATAGCAGGACTATCAAGGTTCTCGACCGTGGAAAGTTGGCGGGAGGAAATTTACTAGTGCTAGAGCATGTATCAGAGCCTCCTCCCTATCCTATAGTGTGTAGAGAAGAAGAGCAACCCGGAACCAGACAGATAATAATGCTACCTGGAATACCATTTGACTACAATAACCTAGAATACAAGTCTTTAATGAAGATAGCCGAAAACCCTGTTAAACCAGACAACATAAGGCTTCTATATAGGATCAGCGATGTTTCTTCAATGCTAGTCGACGCATATAACTATAAGAGAAAAGGCAATACTATTAGCGTTGGAAACGCATTAGCAATAGAGCTGCAGGCATTGATATACTATTCGTACCTCGTAACAAAACATGGTAACCGGGTCTGTACACAGCAATCCTGTAATTATCAAGAACTGGAAAAAATCAGGAAAGAATACGGATTACTATCCTTGCCGGATCCGCCTTGGGAGACCAAGAACCTAGAAGAGACAGCCGTATCACTCGCCAGGATAAAGCCTGTCATTGATACTTTCATACTACTGGTAAGGGACTAACCGATTCTTTACCTCTTCCAAATCTTCTCTATTGAAATGGTTACTCATACAAATAATTCCTGGTAATTGACTATGTTTCTTGGTGCTTAAATATAGTGTCTTGACACCAATAGGATTTGAGCTTGTCTCGGTGAGAGTTTTGAAGAGAACATGCGTGTTGCAGATTCTGGGTCTCCTCAGACAATACAATAAATTCGTGTTTAGACTAAGAGATGGATCAAGTGTTGAAGCGTATCTGAGCGGTGATGCATTGTGTAGCCTATTGGGCGGGGATTGTAAATTATACTTGTTCGCCCCGGCTAGCCTAATAACGGTAACGAAGGCAGGTAAGGATCCTGAAGAGGTTTTCCGGAGGGGGTGGTTTTATAAGATTGAATCGATTATACAGGATATTATTAATAGTAGTGGCTATGTTTATAACTCTGATGTTGCTGGGGTAAGAGTTCTTCCCTCCACGGGATCTTATTTTTTTGGAGATGATAGGAAACGAACGCTAGTTTTTAGGGGAGTAGACCATAGGGATATTGAACTTGCAACCTTCATTTATATGCTGGAACTTCTGGGATACGGGTCGGAGAGTAGGGAATGTGACGAACTTATTTTTGACTTCTCCACAGGTCTAAACCTGTATGTTACAGTTGCATCCGGGATTCTCAAGTCTGTTATTATAGCATATAAGCTTGCTAATATAGATAAGGTTATGGAAGGACAAGAACTTCCATCCCCTGTAAAAGTGTCTTATGTACCCCCCATAGTAAAGGATATCAAAGGGCCCTACGATATAGAGTTAGAAAATATAGATACAAGGCTATTCTTTGACTATCCATTGCCTGCTCAGAGAATTAACAATCTAAAACCAAATAGTTTTGTTAGAAATGAAAACATAACGGATCAGACTAAAAAAGCTATGGGAGAATCTTATGGAAAACTATTCAAAAAAATAAAGAGGATCCTCAAACTAGGACTGTTTCTACATAATGCGATCAAATACAATACTCCGCTAGTCATCTATTATATGAAAGAGATTAATAGAATAGGAGAGGATTTAACAAGCGAGAGAGTATTAGAACTATTACAACTGGTAAAAGACCTTGTATTCAGAGAAGCATGGGATAGCCCAAAAATAACTCGAACAGGGAATGAAACCATTATATCTTTCATTGGGTCTAACAGGACGACCACGCTATACACTATGCAAGCATTACTTGAAACATCCTCGCTATTAAAAATTCATGACAAACTAGTCCAAGGCGTTGACTTGAGCCATGGTGTAGGTATAAGAAAAATAAAGAATGATTTTGTTGAAGGAATATACTCTAAGAATCCCGATTTAGCATACGAGTTTGCCCTTAATAAGAGAATGCTGGAAAGAGATCTAAACGAGATTAATGAAAAAACGATTGAATCTAAACAAATAGAAAAATCTTCATGTATTAGACTAGATAAAATAATGGAGGCTAGTGAGCGGTGTCACTCTTCTAAGGAAGAAGAAAAATCTCGTCAGGATAAAAAGTCATCTGATATTAAGCGGAATTTTTTTGCGCACAGCGGATTTCTAAGGAATATTGTTGAAATCTGTAGACGAGACGAGGACATATTGGTTAGGTACGTTTTAAATGATAAAACAAGTAAAACGTTAGCAGATTGGTTGTCAGATCCGACTTAGGAGAACTCCGTACAGCTCCATATAAAAATACATGGGGAAAAAGAATAGCCACTTTATGGATAGTTGTAGGTTTCTCCGGGTTGTAGGATTACTACTTTTGTCTCCGGAGTTTTTTGTTCTACTAGTTTTTTGAATTCTTCTGGTTTTCCGTATAGTACTGGGAAGGTTCCCCAGTGCATTGGTATCGCTATTTTTGGCTTTACGAGTTCTACTGCTTTTGCCGCTTCTACGGGGTCCATCGTGAAGTGTCCTCCTATTGGTAGGAGTGCTATGTCCGGCTTGTAGAGTTCTCCAGTTAGCTTCATGTCCATTGTTACTCCGGTGTCTCCTGCATGGTATACGCTGGCTTCTTTTCCTATGATGACAACGCCGGTTGGTGCTCCATAGGGGCTGCTGTGGGTTGCTGGTGTGAGGGCTATTTTTAGCCCGTCTACTAGCATGGGGCCTCCTATGTTTCCTCCTATTGCTCTGCTTGGGTCGCCTATTTGTTCGCCTACGTAGTTCGCTAGCTCGTAGATCGCTACTATCTTTGCGTTCTTATTGTTCTTGAGTATTGTTATGGCATCGCCTAGGTTGTCTCCGTGGCCGTGGGTTAGGACTACGAGGTCAACGTCGTTTACGTCTTCGGGCTTAACGGGGCTCATGGGGTTCGACAGGAAGGGGTCTATGAGTATCTTCTTGCCGTCGAGCTCGACCATGAACGCGCTGTGACCATAATATGTTATCTTGGCCATCCACGTTCACCTCCAGACAATCATGCCTCCATATACTATATTGGGCTCTACGGGGATAAAACTATACTAATAACCTACCGCGGAGACACGAGGAGTATACGGGGACGAACCTATATATCCCTGGGACAGGCCCGCAAAATAATACTGATACAGGGGAACCATCTAAAGAGTCAATAATCTAGGAGAAAACAATTACGGATTGGGAGATGATGTAGAATTGTTTGTAG
>CAYROE010000111.1:0-4153 GCA_964425855.1 uncultured Desulfurococcales archaeon
AAAAGCAATACGTGAAATCTTCAGGAAAGCACGACAATATGCTCCGACAATAGTCTTCTTCGACGAAATAGACGCAATAGCTCTAACGAGGGGCGCAGACATAGGCAGTAAGGTCGGTGAGAGAATACTTAGCCAGCTACTCACAGAGATAGACCAGATCACGGAAATGTCAAACGTAGTAGTTATCGCAGCAACTAACAGACCAGACATGGTAGACCCAGCACTACTAAGACCAGGCAGGCTCGAGAAACTAATCTACGTCCCACCACCAGACTATGAAGGCAGGCTCGAGATCCTAAGAATCCACACGAGAGAAATGCCTCTCTCAGACGATGTCGATCTCTCGGAAATAGCCAGGCTTACAGAGGGACATACGGGCGCAGATCTCGCAGCGCTCGTAAGAGAAGCGGCAATGCTTGCACTACGGGAAGACCTAGATGTCAAAGAGGTTAAGATGTATCACTTCCAAGAGGCACTAAGAAAAGTAAAGCCTAGCGTAACGGACGAAATGCTAAACTACTACAAGAGATGGCTAGAAACCTACAGACAAATGAAAGTGGAGAGAAGAAAAATGCAACCAACAATCATGTTCTAGTCATCTCATCCTTTTCTAATGCTTATAGATATCACACAAAGAAATAATACTTTAACTAGATCATATACTTCTTTGATCAATAGGGTTCTAGAGGGTTAAAGGATATTCCTAGACGTACTAATAGAACTGAGAGGGGCTGAGTAAGTATGGTTGAGCCTATCTGGGTGGACAAGCATATTGTAAACGCTGTATGCGAGTCAATAGAAAAACTCAGCAAGGACGGAGAAGTCCCGGTAGAGGAGGTCTATTTAATCGAAGACTTATCTAAGCAAGGGATACCATTATCACGCCGGGAACTAGTAAAAATACTCATCACATTGGAGACCATAGGTAAGATATCCGTCGAGGCATCGGGTCCAAGAAACGAGTTCAGAATAAAGCTTGTCAAAAGAAACACATAGATAAGAGGATTCTATAACGGGGATGATTCATGGGAGTTAATCTCAGAGATCTCATACCAGACAGGGTAAGAAAAGAAATAGAGCTGAAGGCTCTAAGAGGCAAAACTATAGCTCTCGACGCCTATAACATGTTGTACCAGTTTCTAACCGCTATAAGGCAGCCTGATGGTACACCCCTGATGGATAAGGAGGGAAGGGTCACTAGTCATCTCAGCGGGCTCTTCTATAGGACTATTAACCTTGTAGAGGAGGGGATTAAGCCGGTCTATGTGTTTGACGGGAAGCCGCCAGAACTGAAGAATAGGGAGATCCAGGAGAGGTTGAAGAGGAAGGAAACTGCTGTGAAGAAATATGTCGAGGCAGTAAGGAAAGGTAGAATAGAAGAAGCCAGGAAATATGCTGTTCAAGCTGCACATCTAACCAAAGATATGGTGGGAGAGTCAAAGCGACTTCTCGATGCCATGGGTATCCCATGGGTTCAAGCACCTGCAGAGGGAGAAGCCCAAGCAGCGCATATGTCTTCTAAAGGAGACGTGTATGCGGCGGGAAGTCAAGACTATGATAGCCTTTTATTTGGGGCGAAGAGGCTTGTCAGGAATCTAGCTATAACGGGGAGAAGAAAACTTCCTGGAAAAAATGTTTATGTGGTCGTTAAGCCCGAGATCATCGAGTTAGAAGAGTTATTGAGAACACTAAACATAACTAGGGAGCAGCTGATAGTAATAGGTATACTACTAGGCACGGACTACAATCCCGGCGGAATACCCGGGTATGGGCCAAAGACGGCACTTAAGCATGTTAGAAGTATTGGGGATCCTGTAAAGGCGTTAAAGGCTATTCAGCATCTGTATAAGGAGATAGATCTATTAGAAGTATATGAGATATTCCTAAAACCACAGGTAACAGACAACTATAAGATAGAGTGGAGAAAGCCTGATAAGGATAAAATAGTGAAAATACTAGTTGAAGAACATGATTTCAATCGGGATAGAGTATTAAAGGCATATGAACGATTATATAAGGCATATAGAGAGCATCTGCGAGGAAAGCAGACCAGCCTTGATTCCTGGTTTAGTTAGAGATCGCCCAGTATCCTCCTTAGATCAGGTTTCTTTAGTCCTAAGCTCTGTCTTTTTTCTTCCATCGGGCTCTTCTCTACGAACTCAAATAATATCTCGGCCGAAAGTTTTCTCTCGAGATACTTCTTGACGAGATCGGCGATTTCTCCTGAGAGTTTTGGCGCCGCATCTAGAGGCACTATTATAGTTACGGTCTCTGATCCGTCAGGTAGATAGACTCTCTTCATGTCTATGACCTTGTAGGGCCTTATCACATATTCTACAAGCCTCTGGGGATCTTCGTCCGTGGGGATAACTATTACATTACTTATTCTAGGATTATCCAGTGCCGCCTCTACATGTTTCCCTAGATCTCTTGGAAGCTCGCCACGATTTGTTTTAACAAGCACTACGAGTTTATTTCCAAAGAGATACGACTTCACATATTCTAGATCGGAGTGTTCGACCCGTTGCTCTATACTTACCAGAGCACGCATTACTTCTAGATCAATCTCGTCATACCTACTACTATCCATTATACGCTGACATCTGGGGCATAGCACTCCAGTCTTAACACATATTTTATCCAGCGGAATGTTTACTGGCACTCCATGTGTCACCGTTCAACCATTAACCATTAGTAAACAATATCAAAATAAGAATCTTAATAATCAAAGCCATAATAGTGTCCTCTAGTAAAGACGTTCAACCAAACCTTTAAAACCACGAAGTATCCTAGCTTTTCGAGGGGATTAGAAGATGCCGATAACGGATCCAGAACTAATAGCGATAGTAGAGAAGAGAGTACTTAACAAGCTTGTATGCAGGAACTGTGGAGCCCTTAATCCACCGGGCGCAAAGAAATGTAGGAGATGTAAGAGTAAGAACCTTAGACCGAAGAAGAAAAAGTAGCACTACGTAATTTTCTACATACTGATATAATTACGTTAGCTGTTTTTTCCGGCTCCGAAATAGTATATTTCAGGGCTATATCCTAGTAGGAGAATCCTGAGTTGTTGAAAATTGGATGAAAAATGCAGATTAGAGCCGTCAAGGGTACTAGTACTCGAATGCAATGGAAAAATAGTTGTAGACGAGGAACTAGCCAAAATACTATACATGGTTAAGGTAGAGGAAAGTCTTCATAAAGTATCCCAGCTTCTGAGGGTACCGTACTCTAGGCTACACGAAAGAATTCGAAAGGCAGAGGAGTTAATCGGAGAAAAACTAGTATACCGGTGGAAGGGAGGCGTGTCTAGAGGAGGCGCAAAGCTATCAGTTACAGGAGAGAAGATACTCGATGCGTACATGCGATATTATAGGCTATTCCTCCAAAGACCCTTCGAAGACTTCCTCGAGCCCGATTCACGCCGGAAACTAATAGTATTCGTAGGAAGCCACGACTTTGTACTAGATAACGTTTTCAATAGTGTACAGGAATACCGTATAGAGCCGATATGGAGCGGAACGGTACAAGGACTAATGCAGCTTGCATATGGAGGCGCTGATATAGCAGGGGCCCATTACCCGGTCAAATTAGGAGGACCCGTCAAGCTACTCGAAGCACTAGGGCTAAAAGGGATAATTGACCTTTATCCTATTTTCAGGCGTCGACAAGGATTCGCATCCAGAGAGCCACTAGATATAGACACGCTGAAACGCATGCTTGGCAGGAAAGAAATAGTTCTAGCCGTTCGAAATCCAGGAAGCGGAACAAGGATACTAATGGAAGAACTACTCTCAGAATGGATAACCGACAAAAATAAGATCAAAACACTACTCGGAAAAGCAGTTGAAAGTAGAACACATCTTGATACTTGCAAGCATATTGCATCAGGCAAAGCAGACATAGGACTTACAATTGAACCATATGCAAGGCTCTTCGGTCTGCATTTTATCCCTATTGCATGGGAGGACTACGTGCTAGCCGTAAGGATCAAGGACTCAAATAATATCCGAAGAATAGTAGATCTCCTGCGAATCCTAAGCACACAATTCATCGAGGATAGCAGAATACCAGGCTATGAGATGATATAGACGAGAAAGAACCTAGGAACATTGTGTTAGAGTCACCCGCGCGAGATAGTGAAATGGTGCCG
>CAYROE010000112.1:0-4023 GCA_964425855.1 uncultured Desulfurococcales archaeon
GAGTATAATTTTGTGTGACGTTATGGTCTCTGCAGAATATAGTTACAGGAGTGCCGCTCGGAATTCCCAGGGATAGAAGGACATCTGACAATACTCTAACGGTATCATTACAGGTTCGATTTTCAGTAGCAACACTAGGCAGTCTTATCTCCAGAAAACTCCCATTTTTCTCAATAGTCAGTTCATTATTCCCACATAATAATAGGTTCTCGAACTGTGATGATTCGACTCCTCCACTAAATCCAAAGCCTAAAAGGATGGGTATTCTTGTATTAGGCAGAATACCTATGTGTCCGACGAATTTTAGAGCAGAGAGATAATCATTGATAGTCCTAAACTCACCATATATTATGTCATTAACCATTATCAGAACTGTTCCGTTTGAGAGGCTCACGGCCTCTTCTCCACTTCCTCCGGCAATATTTGACGGTACAGTGGGCCACGCGTATAATGATGCATTTATTGATACAATATAGAATGTGCTATTAATTTTCCTTGCTTCAATCTTGGTAATTCTAACATTAAAGATATCCTCCAGTTGTCCAACAAGAAGTGATATATGTGAGGAATTCGACAGGTACTCGTCTACAGCGTCAAAATATCCGCCGAAACCTATGATATGCAGTTCAGACCGAAGAACTACTACATTGTATAAATTGCCGGTTATATTGTATTGTCCTTCTATCAGAATATGAGATGATGAGTTTGTAAGACTCAGGTATATTACGCCGTTCTCCCTGTATTGTGATCCTGCTACAAATTCGTAGCTAATATTATACTCTATATTAGTGTCATTTGCTAGAATCGCTATGAGATCATGTCTAAATACTAGATTACCATTAAGTACAAGAGTATCGTTGTCTACAGTAGATGTAACCATGATAGAAGAATTGTCTAGCATTGTCAATAGGAATGGATTAATTCCGAGTCTAACTACGGGCCTTATACAATCATTCTCTGCGTATAATTTCATGCTATAATTACTTGGTGTAAGCATAGTAGATACGATGCCGCTCATAGATGGTAACTGGAATCCATCTATTGGTGAGTATTGGGAGTTAGTAGTTATAGCAGTTATTAGACTAAGGCTTGGAAACATTAGTAGCATGATCATTATTGGGCCTATACTTTTCCTCATTTCCGCTATGCCTCATGACACATATATATGGTGTGGGAAACCGATAATTGTTTCTATGCTATATCTGGGTGTTATTCGTATCAACGACTAGTATAAAATACCTCTGAATTAAGATATTTAAAGAACCTATCTCTATAACCACTTGAAGTATTCATGTAACCTGCCTTATGCAAATTACAATGGCCGTCCCGTACATAGATAGTCCAAGTAGTAGGTGGGTGAAGCATGGCTACTGATAATGTCGTAAAGGAACAGGAGGAGTTACCCGAGCACATTTCGGTATTCACGGTTATGGCTAGAAGAGCTCGCAAAGGAAAAGTGCATCTAATTGTATTGGCTATGGCAATATTCATGGCGTTTCTAGAAATCTTCTACATTATGAACTTTCACGGAACACTCGTTAACTTCATAGAAGGTCTAGGACTCACATCACTAGCAGAATTCATCAATAAAAGCCTCTATCTAGACCTGAACATATCGCTAATACTGGTTATGGCAATACTAGTCGCAGTAGGATTCCTAATATACCCAGCAAAGAGACCGCCAACAAAAGCAACTGAAGAACAATTAAGAGAATTCATGAGGAAATACGTGGACAGAATACCTCTATATGACTATATACTAGCCGCCATAGGCTTCATTGTTATCGCATATAATGCATGGTTACAGCCATACGTCGTCGCCAACGAAGGAAGCATTCCCGAAAACCTAACAGGAATATCAATAATCATGGCTATCCTAGGATTCATCATGGTTATAGAAGTAACAAGGAGAGCAGTAGGTCCGTGGATGATATTCGTAATGATAGTCTTCCTACTATACTATCTAGACTTCTACCGATTCGACGCGCTAAAATGGGCTACAGACATGTTCTATGCAAGAGAGGGATTATTCAACATACCATACACAGTCATGGCAATGTACGTGTTCGCATTCCTATTCTTCGGCAACTTCCTCGAACAAATAGGAATAGGAAACTACATAACTAGGCTAATGCTAGGCCTATTCGGTAAAAAACCAGGCGGGCCCGCAAAGGTATCAATAGTTAGTAGCGGATTCATGGGAATGCTATCCGGAAGCAGTGTTGCAAACGTATTCACAACAGGAGTCTTCACAATACCTCTAATGAAGAAAAGCGGGTTCCCACCAGAAGTTGCAGGAGCAGTAGAAGCAAGCGCCAGCACAGGAGGACAAATAATGCCTCCTATAATGGGGGCAGCAGCATTCATTATGGCAAGCTATCTAGGTCGACCATACGGAGACATAGTAATTGCAGGATTCCTCCCGGCATTCATCTACTTCGCCAGCCTATATTACTTCGTAGACCTCGAAGCAAAACGAAGAAGCCTGAAAGGACTAACAGAGGTTCCCGACGTCAAGCCAATGCTTAGAAAACTATATCTCTTATCTCCGGTAGCCCTAATAGTCTATCTCTTGGTGATAAGGCTCCCGCCACAGCACGCGGTTGTCGCTAGCCTGAGCCTAGCACTGATAGCGGCAGTATGGGCAACTGATTTCCTCAAGCTCTCCACGAAAATAACCTATACAATAACGGGCATAGCATTATACATTATAGGATACCTAGTTGGACTGAACAATCTAGCCACGGCATACTTCGGCGGAATATCACTCCTCCTACTAACCTTCATACTCTATCTTGTCCCAGCACTGAGACCATTCTCGGAAGTAATAATAAGGAGCATAGAGCAAGCAGTGAGGAACAGTATCCCCGTATTCATGGCCGCAGCTATGGCAGGCGTAATACAAGGGAGCCTAACGCTAACAGGTCTAAGCACTAGGCTCGGAGAGACATTAATAGCAATTGCACACAACAATATCTATCTTCTGCTTGTATTTGCTGGACTGATAAGTATACTAGTAGGAATGGGAGTTCCTACCACAGCAAACTACGTTATAACGAGCCTGATAAGCGCCACAGCGATTATGACAGCTGCACAGACAATGCTAGGAATACCTGCGGCAGCGGCTCTACTAGCAGCGAATATGTTCGTATTCTACTATGGTATACTTGCCGACGTAACACCACCTGTAGCTCTCGCAGCTTTCGCCGGAGCAACAGTGGCAAGGGCCGACTTCTGGAAGACAGCGGTCAACGCTACTAGGATGGCCTTCGCCAAATACGTTCTACCATTCATATTCGCGGTTAACCCAGCGATGCTCATAATACCAATAATGGAAGGAGAAGCAACCGTAGGCCAACTTATTTACGCAATCATAGCAACGATAGGAGTAATAATCTCTGCGAGCGCTGGGTTCGCGGGATATCTAGGAGGACATATAAGAAAGACCTGGCTAAGAGTACTATTAGCAGTTGTAGGAATATTTGCGGTAACAACCAACCTGTATCTTGTAATAGCAACCTACGTACTCTCAGTCGTAACATATCTCCTAGCAAGAAAGGGCCTGGCATAACGAATAGTTCTTTAAAAACAATTCAATTGTTTTCAAGACCATAAGTTTTATCCTCGTACAGTATATACCATCCTAGCATATTTCACTAGGATTTTCTGTGATTTGACTATAATAATAGTCTGCTTTAGTTAACTATTCGTTAGATATCCTAAGTAGCGAAATAATTACTGCAACAGCAAGAAGCACTAGTACTAGATAGAGGATAGCCTTGATTACAATTAATAATATGATGAATGCTATTCCAGAAAATATTCCCCATATAATTGCCTCGGGCAGATCCCTCTTGTTATATGTGAGGATAAATCCTACCACGAACCCTAGGAGAAACACAAGCGATATAACAAACATTATCTGCACCCTATAATCTTATGATCGTATTCAGAAGATATTTTGATAATTGGTTGGGAATAGGAAAAATATTCGACAGTAGATGCATTCGTTTCTAGATTTTT
>CAYROE010000113.1:0-3967 GCA_964425855.1 uncultured Desulfurococcales archaeon
CAGCGGTAAAACACCACACTTCGTATACGCGAACGGAGTCCACACACTCCATGGAAGAGCGATACCATTCGCAACTGGCATAAAACTAGCTAGACCAGACCTAACAGTAATAGTGAGTGGAGGAGACGGAGACCTACTAGGAATAGGAGCCGGCCACTTCGTAGCCCTAGGCAGGAGAAACCTGGATATAACGATCCTAATACACGACAACCAAGTATACGGGCTAACAAAAGGCCAGGCAAGCCCAACACTCCCAGTAGAAGCACAGACAAAGTCACTACCAAAACCAAACATCCAAGAACCAGTAAACCCACTAGACCTAGCACTCTCAGCCGGCTACACATTCGTAGCCAGAGCCTACGCCCTAGACATACCACTACTAACCCAAATAATAAAGAAAGCAATACAGCACAAGGGAGCCGCTGTAATAGACGTCCTGCAACCCTGCGTAACATATAACGATCTATACACCCAACAATGGTACAAGCAAAGAGTATACAGGCTAGACAAAGAACCGGGATGGGACCCAGTTGTAAGAGATCCCTCCGAGAGAGAGGAAAAACTAGAAAGAGCAAGAGAGAAAGCAAGAGAATGGGGAGACAAGATACCAGTAGGAATCCTATACCAGGACCCACTCAAACCCACAATAATAGACAGACTCTCACAGAGACTAACAAGCTACCCGGAGAACCCACCAGCCACAGCCAAAATATCCCAAAACAACAAACCACTAATAAACAAACAGCTACTAAAACAAATATTCAACAAATACATAATAAAGACAAGCCAATAAACCCAAAAAACACCCAGTACTTTTTCACTCTCACTCATTTCTACACGGCCTACCAGGAACAATACCCGTCCTCAACAACTGGACCAAGAAACCATAATACGGATCCGGGATACCTAGATCCCGAAGCTTCCTAACTACCCTCTCAACGTCATACTTTACTCTCCCCAACGTGAAGCTACCTTTATCAGTATCAACAATGAGGTATCCGGGCCTAGGATCACCATCACGAGGCTGGCCAACACTTCCAGGATTAACAACAAGGGCTCCCCTAACCGTCCTAAGGAACTGGACATGCGTATGGCCAACAAAGAATATTCTTCCACTAGGACACTCGTTATAGTTGTTCCTAATCCTGAGCCTGAGGCTAGGCCTCAGCGCACTACACATCTCCCTGTCACCTAGATCCGGGTATAGATAACCGTACAATGGGCTAGAAGGGCTACCATGTACAGCCTCGATAACGAATCCATCGATATCCAGTAGCAGTTTCTCAGGCAGACTCCTCAAAAACTTCTTATCAGTCTCTCCCAGTATTTTATTCGTAATATTCTCACGGAACCACACGCTAACCCAGTGAGTCCTCTCACCACACCTACAATCCCGTCCAAAACCCACAGCATCATCGTGATTACCACGAACAAGCCTCGCACCCAGCTCTCTAACCAAATCCAAAACCCTGCCAGGATCAGGACCATAATCAACTAGATCACCTAAGACCACGACCTCATCAAAACCAGCAACCGAGCCGATAACGCTCTTAAAAGCATCCATGTTTCCATGAACATCACTCACAACTAATACCCGAGACACTTTACGATCCCAGTTTACAAGATCGGTATTTAAGATATAATTTAGATATGTATCGAATTAGAGGCTATATATTTAAAAATGTATAAATACTTTTTAAAAGAATGTTCTAAAACTATAAAAATATTACTGTAAATTCTCATTAAATATTTTATCAATATATATATGAGTGTGAATTTTTAAGTAAGAAAAAATTCACTTTAGGGCATGTCAAGGAGAGTGATCACAATGAGAGACGAAATACGACGCGTTTTTATAGTAGCAATATGGCTTATCATTATATCAAACGCTGTATTATTTGCCAACGCTGATACTACGCAGCAAGCACAATCGGTTATTTCCGAAAATCTACCAACTGCAGATGGACAGTGGTTCACAGCTTGGTACATATTGTACACGGGGAACGGCTTAGGGTACGAAACAACACAACATTACTCTCTTGTCCATGGAAGCTCTGTTCTCAACTACCAGATAACATGGCCATACGATGGCCTAGCACTATACGAGGTTCATATCTATGCACTCGAATACGCAACAGGCGCCAACAATGATACCTTCTATCAATTCATACCAAATACTCTACAGGATCTACTAGGAGAATCGAACATACTAACCTTTGTAGTAGACGATAGAATAGTAGAAAACACAAGATATTTCAATAATAACTTCGTGCATGGATACAAAGAAGGAATCGTAAACATGGACAATAGATATATCTATGTACATGAACCCGTTGAGTATACTCTATCGGAAACAGAAACCGTAACTCTACAAACCTCAAGTATAATG
Source organism: uncultured Desulfurococcales archaeon (assembly GCA_964425855.1). GTDB lineage: Archaea > Thermoproteota > Thermoprotei_A > Sulfolobales > Acidilobaceae > S143-63. Next base: position 2,390 of record CAYROE010000113.1, read on the forward strand.
GAAGGTAAAGCAGAAATACAAGTGCAAACTAACAAACTACTGAAAAAACTAGGACTACAAATACAAGGAGGAATATCAGTAACATATATTAGGCAAACAGTTGAAGGCTACGAGTACCAGTCCTCGTTCCAGTTAAGTGTGTACAAATATATAGTCGAGATATCAAGTGAGGGACAGTTTATTGAGCATACACACTTAGTAAAATATATAGAGGGATATCCTGTAGAACAAGACATATATAATACCTATCTAGTACCTAAAGTAACAAAAATAGTGACAATATATTCATCAGTATCGGATGCAATTGCACAACCAGGAAATTAATGTTAGAAACATCAAATAATGGAGGAAATGGTGAAGGCGATGTATGTATCAAAAAAGACAATGATTAAATCATACTCTATTTTTACTTTAATTCTCCTAATACTATCTAGTACTATTCTCGTTAATGGATATGGGTTCTCTGGCAATATAGAGGGATCATACAACACTATACTCCCACTAGACGACAACTTATTTTTAAGCTTGCTTAGAACGAGCTTCATTAACAATAGTCAAATAAAGTTGTTTGTCAGGTTGAACTTGGATCTATCGCCTGAGCAAATAGGACCATACAACGTAACATATGTGATAGTAATATTCAGGCTAGACACTAATATTAGTAATGCTAGGCTAGATAGCGTTATGTACGATCCTAATACAGAGTATCTAACGCTTAATGTATCAGTTAACCCGGACTATCTAGGACTATCAGTCCCGTCACAAGTAGTCACGGTACCGATCGTTAAATTTGATAAACTTTATCTGGTTTTCGAAGATGAGCAGGTTCAAAACAGGATATATGCAGTGTTTAAAGTCGTTGGAAAGGGACCTATAAAAGTAGCATATTATGTCCCGACATTAACGAGTATATATACAGAGGAGAAAATCATTTCGCCAGATACACGCAACTATACACTCTACAAGATATATATTGATCCAGTCACGGGATACGCATACGTAAAAGACGGTGATAACTTATATCAAATAGGCTACTTCCCACTGTACACTTACTGGACAGTCTATCCAGAGCTCAGAAATGGCTACGTCGAGGCCGCAATAATCCAGGGCATTACCGGATATCTCTCTAATCAGGATAACTTAAACCAGATAATTACATACTTAAAACAAGAATACAATCTCTATGGATCAAGCAGGGTCGCTAAAGACACAAACAATGTAACTAGTGAACTAATAAAAGAAAACGTCCTAAACAAGTTCTTCCATGGAGAAACAATTATCGGTGATATCACAGCGAATACAAGTGTTATTGTAAATTTATATCTTAATGAGTTGGGAGATTACTTTGTTATAGAATCCAGTATTGATAGTGCTCTTATAGATGTAGCTAATGCAAGCTATCAGGATATAGCATTCAATATAAGTGTTCCTCGATACTATTTCAACTTTAACTATTCTGCTAAAAGCGATCTAGTATCACTCCTAAGAGATTACTTCAACGGAACTGTAAACAATAGTAGTCTCGCAGATTTCATTGTAAATAATACTGTATACGAGGTTAGAGACGTTCCTCTCCGC
>CAYROE010000114.1:0-3960 GCA_964425855.1 uncultured Desulfurococcales archaeon
TCGATCCACAATACGTTGTTCTCGAATCCAATATCACGAGTAACCACAGGATTAGTGTACCGATTTTATCTAGTCCGATGGATACCGTCACCGAGCAGGATCTCGCCATAGAGATAGCTAGGCTCGGCGGGGTCGGAGTAATTCATAGGAACATAAGCATAAGCAAGCAAGCCGATATGATACGTAATGTTAAGAACGCATCTCCAGACTTCAAACACTTATTCGATACTATCAACATAAACAAGCTAGACAAATCAAATCTCCGATTAGATAAGCCCCTGATTATAACTAGCGACAGTTCTCCTATCGGAGTCTATATTCCGACAAGCATCCTTTCACCTGCATTGGCCGAGAAAATAGATATTGTACTACGACTACTCGGAACCGGACTTGTTAAGCCCAGCTTAGACAATAATGGGAAGTTATTAGTGGGAGCGGCCATTAGTCCCTTCGATATCAAGAGAGCGGAGGCCATCGAAAAAGCCGGTGCAGACTTTCTTGTAACAGATGTCGCGCATCTCCATAATGTAGAGGCGCTTAGTGCGCTAAAGAAACTGGCTGAGAAAGTATCCATAGACATTGTAGCCGGCAATATCGGGACAAAAGAGGCTGTCCTAGATATATTGACTATGGTGGAGAACATCTCCGGGTTAAGAGTAGGTATATCAAGCGGTAGTATATGCTCGACAGGTGTTGTCGCTGGGGCAAGCGTTCCTACCCTGACCGCTGTCATGAATGCTAGGGAAGCATTAGAGGAGTTAGGCCTATTCGGAAGGATACCGATTATTGCGGACGGAGGAATACGTGGACCGGGCGAAGCCGCTAAAGCTATTGTAGCTGGGGCAAGTGCTGTAATGAGTGGAAGACTCTTCGCCGGCACAGACGAGGCACCGTCCCTTCTAGTGAGAATCGGCGATAAGCTCTATAAGACCTACAGGGGAATGGCCAGCGCTGGAGCAATGAAGAGGAGGCATGCAGCGGACCGATATAGCAGGCCTAGCAAACAGTTAGAAGAGGGAGTTGAGGGACTTGTTCCGTATGAAGGCCCATTAGTAAAGGTTATGAGCCGCATGTTCTTCGGCCTACAAGCATCCCTAGGATACGCGGGAGCATCACGTATAGAGGAGGCATGGAACGGAATACTGGCACGAGTATCACTGCTTGGTGCTAAGGAGATTAATCCTCACGACCTATTAAAATTATGATGGGGGTTGTCAAATGTACGAGATGTTCCCAGCACAACAAGGACGAGTATTTTTCGTGAAGATCAAGGAAGGCACTAGTCCACACCAGGCAATAGAAAGTTTTCTAGCGGATAACGGGATAACATTCGCGTACATCGCTGGTATAGGGGCCTTTCACTGGGCCAGGATCTCAGTATTCAGCCCAGAGGAAAACAAATACTATCCAATTGACGTCGAGGCCGAACCCGGCAAAGTCCTCGAAGCACTATCAGTTAAAGGAAATAGTATTCTCGGGCCCGACGGCGCATACTATACCCACCTACACGTGGCACTGGCAAAGAAACCGGATCAAGTTGTAGGAGGCCACCTAATTGACGGACGCGTTAGACCGTTCCTCGAACTAATAATATTCGAGCTGGGAGGAAACATTGATGACGCAAGACGCCTCTTCAGGCATAGATGGGGCGAAAAATAATAGCCGTGGTTCCGCCTGGGAAAACTCTAGAGCCTCAGCACTAAACCGTTTCAAGAGCCACCTAGAAAAAGGACTAGTTGATAGCGACATAATCGAATTACTTAAACAATTAAATAATAGGGAATGCTTGTTTACCACGAGTAGTTGTAGTGGTCGAGTTGTACTGATAAAGGGCAATGATCCACTCGACAAGAAGAGTGCAAGTCTACTATATGTATGGCATGATCCTTCAGAGTGCAGATCAGAAATATGCCTGGCTCTAGATTCCGTCAACGAGATGGATATCTCATGGCTAAGTCTGCAGCCACCTATTCTCCACATCGTCACAAGATCACGTAACCTAGCAGAACAAATAGTCAAGTGTGGAAAGGACGCCGGATTTAAGCGATCCTGCTATAGAGAACATAGAAGCGGTGGGTTCCTGGTTGAGGTCGCCGCATACGATAAAACCCATGTGTTCTCCCGTGATTGTAGGATCGCTTTAAAGCTGTGCGATATCCTTGAAGAATACAAGAAGAGACTTGATACTTTCAGGACGTGTGTACTGGAAAAAGTAAATTGTCGATCTATATAGGATCCGGGGGCGTTAGTCTATACCGGTATGACTGGTGTCTCACCAAACTTGTCGAGCCATACCTTGTCTCCTGGCTCAACGTCCTCGACAGGAACTATTCTTACTCCGAGAGGCCTGTTCTTGACCCTGCTACATACCGCTGTGTCAAGTATTAGACCCGCTACTCCATTTATACTGGCTGGTACGACTGCGAGATCTAAGCCTGCTAAGCATACACATGAGAACCGTGCCAGGTCTCTTGCCGTGGTCTCTAGCTCGGAGACGCGTGCCTTGAGCTTTAGATCTTCTGCGACAGGTAGCTGTACCTCGTTATAGCCTATTGTCTTTTTTACAGATGCGACTTTTTGTAAGATACTGTTCACTTTATGTATCCCTGTTAGGAATCCTGGCTCTGGCATTCTGACTCCGGCTACAAGTTCTACTAGGCCGAGACTTGTCTCCTGCATCCAGGGTGCAACACTTAGGTCAACGCCGAGGAATTCAGCTCCTAGCTGTGATGAGGCTACACTGCCTGCTTTCTCGGCGACACTATAGGCTTCTATAACACAGTTTTCTAAGCCTTCTAGACCATTCTTTCTGTAGCAGGATGAGAGGTAGTTGGGATAGGTTAATGCTACTGCCAGCCCCATCTTGTTGGCTCCGGGAGATGCGAGGGGATAGTATGGGGTGATTAATGGCTCTCCATACACGTTTATCCCTAGTCTCGTCGCAAAGCTTGGATCCTTGTCTGCTAGTTTGTGAATAATCTCAGACGCTTTTATAGCGTACTCACGGGAGAGATCTTTTGGCATTATAATGTTTGAGAAGATATTGGTCTCGACTATGTGCGTGTATTTTTCGAATTTAGAGTATGCTTCTTCGAGTCTGATAGCTCCCATTGATACAAGTATGTGATAGTTGTCTACTAGTTCTGAGACGCGTAGTGCCTTCTCAGACCATTCTTCTACTCCTAGTCCTTCAACTACTATGCGCGTCGTTTCTACCGGATACCCTGTTTCTTCAGCGGCCTTGTCTGACGCCTCTAGGGCTTTTGCCGCATATTGTTCTATGACAGTGATGGGGTCTCCAAGTGTTTTTATGAGGAGTGTCACCGCCCTGATCTTGTATTCTGCCATTATTTCATCTCCGAAACATAGTCTAGCCACATATTCCTATATTTAATTAAATCCCTAAATTATGCGAGTAGCCTAGTTATTTCCGGTCTGTAGATAAGCTCGAGAATTTTCCACGATTTCTTGTAGTATGTTTTTTAGGCCGGGAGAGGCCCGTTCACAGCCACCCTCACAGAGTAGTCGAGGGCCTCGCGGGCCTACCCCATAGATTGTTATTTATGCTTCAGAAGTCTATATCTTGATATGCAATGTGGTGGGCCTAGGAGAGTGGTCAGCCTAATATGAGGTTCAGAAGGATAGCAATAATCGATGGCTATACAGATGAGCCTGGAGGCCTAGGTGTTCCTCCATACTTAGACGTATATGCAAGATATATTGCTGGGAGCATATGGCTAGCCGATAAGACTATACCTGTCCATTACTATACAATAGATATAATTAGACGAGACCTTAAATCCTACACAAGACGGTTAAACAACTATGATTTAGTCATAATTATTGCTGGTGTCGTAGTACCTGGTAGATATTTAGGAGGTAAGCCTCTTGAACCGAACGAGCTCATGTTCCTCCTAAGAACTCTGCGTAGACCTTTCAAGGTACTTGTAGGTCCTGCCG
>CAYROE010000115.1:0-3907 GCA_964425855.1 uncultured Desulfurococcales archaeon
AGGATGAACCGAGGCTGTTCTGTGGGCAGGGCTAGTACAGGTACTATCTAGGTCTGGTGGAGGGCATAAGAGGATAGTCTACGTGTGCTTCACTTCCCCATAACCGGAAAGCTAGGCCATGATTATTCGCACTAGGGTACCACCAGTTCATGGGCAAGGTGAGGAATCTCTGGGTGATCCGGGCCAAAGCTGTACAGGAGGTTCGCCAACCAGGTGCTGAGAAAGCTAGTCCACCAGACAGCATTCCACTGGACGCGTATCTTTGATAATGTCATGCGGATTAAGTATAACGGGGACGCTGCCTCAACACCCGTGAGCGGGCCTAAAGCTCTTTGGCTTGCATACGAAGTGGATTCGAGAGACGGCCTGCTCTAGGCCCGAGCATTTTTCTAATTCTAGAGGCCATTTCCTCGACTAGCATCCCGATATGCTTTATCGAGGCCTGACGCCTTCGTCGGAGCACAAGCCTCGTAGAAGCAGACATGCGTCTCTATGGCCCAGGCCCATGTGTTCCCCACTCATTCGCCCATCTCCTCGGCCAGTCTCATCTTATACTCCCCATAGCTCGCCATGGCTAGCGATGCGCTTATCGTCCCTCCAATAGGCAGGATTTCACCGCTAGAGCGGTGCCCCACAGCTTCTCAGCCGCCTGCTTGACATTGCCCTTCCCTAGTTCTTCTCTGGCCTCTTCGAGGAGATCCTAGCCGCCTCGACATACTCCACCGCCTTGCTCTTCGGGTCAAGATTCTGGGAGAGAAGCTCCACAAGATACTCCTCCGGGGTGATACCAGGCCTCCCAGCCTCCTCAAGGATACGACGAGCGATCCTACCCTCGACAACGAGCTGAGTAGACGAGGCTAGAACCCTACGCATTGTCTAATGCGCCTTAAAGGGAATAAGTACACCTACTGCATATCCCTATCCCTTACTACACAAAGCAAAGCTAAGAAAATGAGAGCGCAGGAACCGTGCACTCATACACATCCTACACTAGGAGTGTGATGGAGCGTTGGAGCAGGAAGAAGGCTGGTATTTTCCTGGGGGAAGATAACCAGCCTAGGAACATCCCCGAGCTGGCCACCTCCTTAAGAATAAGAACAGGAGGGCCTCTCTCCACGTAGCAGACGGTGGACATGCTAGCTGTCCCCCCGTACATCCCTCACTAGGTACTTGACCACAGCTTCTTCACTTGTTTCAAGTAAGTATCAGTTGCTCTATCTTTTCCTTATAAATTTAATAAGAATGAGTTTGTCATGAGTATCTTGGGCTCTATTAGCTTGCGTAGCATGGGTATACTCTTGACATGTCTGCTCATAGCGTATGCTGTTTTATACTCTAAGTTGACAGCTTCAGCGAACTTTCTCAGGCTCCTGAGTACAAAGACCTCTGAGCTTTATTTACTTACTCAATAGTATATCTTATATAGGGTTGGCTCTCGCATGGTCCACTGGTGGTGAGTGGTGTTAGGAGTTGAGTATATAGAGAGGAGTATACAAGCTTATAGAGTTGAAAGTTCTATTGATTTCGATGAGATTAAAAATATTATAAAATATATATATAATATTAAAAGAAATAATCCTAATGATATATTGCTGGATGTTGGTGAGGCTACACGATTTCTATACATGTCTCAAAGCGGGTTAGAATATCATAGGGGAGGATATCATAGGGGAGAAGTCCTATGGATTAAGTTTGGTTGGGCACGGAGAAGTGGTTTACCTGAGACTCTCGATGCCAGTACTGGTAGGACTGAGGTGCTAAGATTACCATCGGGAATATTCCTTTATGAGCCATCTCATTTCCTCTTATTTCCGTACAGAAGCTATATTGTCGCTCTGTATGAGTACAATCACTTCGCTCCCAGACCTGCAAGGTTATGTCAGTATATAGCAGAATATTACAAGAAAATGAAAGGTAATCCTAAAGCTAGAGTGAGGATATATGCGCGTAGACTATTTACAAAGGATATAGAGATATTATTAAGAGAATTTGATATTGTCAAGAGTATAAGAGTTGTACTTACGTCTTCGTCAGTGAGGGCTTTAGAGGAAGCCTTAGGAAGCGGAGCAGCTCTTGAACAATTACTAAATCAAATTAAAGGTTCTAGAACTCTAGCCATTACATGGGGGAGTTCTCCTAGGACAGAACTTGAGATAAGTATTGAGGATGTTCTCGACCTATTTCGCAGGGTCGAGGATAATGTGAAATCATTTGTTGTCTCGGTGAAGAAGGGTCATATTGGACGTTCGCAGAGGATAGATCTAAAGAAAAACGCAGTTATATTTAGGAAACGCATTCGTCTTGCTCGTGACAAAGATGGAAACCTATTAAGATCTACTGACACACGCGATGCGATAGATGTTCTGAAAAGCGTGATTGATGCTGTCGTAAATCAGCTAGATTAGCTATAGTTTATTATATTATTCAATAATTTTATAGAATAATGCTGTTACTTGCCAGAGCGCGGCCATGAGGGTGAAGAGTACGAGTATCATTGTTGTTAGTGTGGCGAGGGCTGTGTAGGCTATCAGCGTCTTGTGCGTGAACGAGTAGACTATTAGTAGTACTATCTCTGAGAGCGCCATAATAAACACGGTGAAACATGCATCAACATAGTCTTTGACCAGGCTCGGGTTCACATAGAGGTTCAGCTTCTTAGCCCTAGACACTATGCTCTCTACTGCAGGCACAGTTATAAAGGGGAAGATAACTAGCGACACAGAGAGGGCTATGATAGGCTGGAATGCCTCTCTGAAACCCGCCAACAACCCTACGAGAGATGCATGGTGGTCAATCACCAGTAATACTGTCAATACGAAGACGAATGAGAGCGGAGCCCATACACGCACGGTTAAGAGATCCCTATATCGTACCATTTCCGCATCACGCCTCTTATCAGTCAATTAATCTATGCTTCTTCTCGAACGCTACCAGTCTGTGGTATAGTCATCCCTCTCCAGTCTGGTTTAGGGAACCTGGTTAAAGCCCTCTTCCTCCACTTCCTGTATATGGTGTAGTTGAATGGTTTAATGTCGGGCCACCTCCTCAGCCTCGCCCTGGGCATCAGGTCTAGAAGCCTCCTTCTCACCCTAATTTTAACTCGTGTGGGATAGAATGTTCAGCATCACGTTCTCGTGCCTCTTTAGGATCATCCGAACCTAACAAAGCTAGCATATAGTGCAAAAATAACGGTACGAAGAGACGAGTACACCTCTAGAAGAGAACTACCCATGATTATATACGTTCCCGTATGTCTGGCTCCTCGCTGTATCCTAGATGTCGCAGAAATTATGAGGAGTGTGTTGGGAGAATTCAATATCAGTAAGCGCATGTTCTTTAAACTGGATATTTTTACGGTAAAAAGGGTTATACTCTAGCAAAACAATGAAGTATAAATCATATATTTTATATACTAGTTAGCATAGATTAGATTTTCGACTCTAATTTCAGGGAAATCACTCCTTCTTGAGGCTTATGTACGTCTTCTCGATAGACTTTACAAATTGTTTAAGAGTAGATGACATTATATCCAGTACCGAAGGTGCTATGGTTGTATTCCTCTTAGTTGATGTGGTTAGTGATTTTGAAAGTTCTAGTGTTATATCAAGCATACTAGCTAAAGCTGAGGCTATTCCCGGATATTCTTCCTCTAGTAAGCTCTCTAGAAACTTATGCCATCTGTTATAATTCCTTACCCGTCTTAGAAGTATAAGATAGGCTCCTACTAAGGGGCCAAGGTCTTCACGTATTGTATAAGTTCTTCTATTCTCTGTTACTTCTACTGGTATAACTGCACCATACTTTGAGAGAGTTATGATTAGCTTGCTAAAGATTTTGTCAATATACTTCCCTTTTAGTCTGATAATTGTTGATTCCTTAGTTGTACCTCCTATGCTGAAGGATAGTT
>CAYROE010000116.1:0-3849 GCA_964425855.1 uncultured Desulfurococcales archaeon
TAGTATCCTTGCCGTCTTACTATTGTGGAGGATGTTTTCGAGTATTCCCTTGTTGAAGACATGTTTCCGGAAGGTCCTAACGCCTTCATCGTCGAATAACCTATAGCCTGGGAGTTCCTTATGGTGTGGATCATCAATTATGCTCAGATGCTCGCTGGCAACAGGTTGTTTGAGGTCGTCTGGTCGGAAGAAGCTCATTCCGAAGATCATGCTTGCTCCACTAGCCGCCATCGTCACGTATTGTATCAGGTTTCCTACTATCATTGGTGATAGGAGCACCTTGTAATTTCCAGTTTCTAGTTTGACTTGTGGGAGCGAGTGGCAGGTTTCAGCGAGTTCTACGGCTTTATCTATAGCTTTCCTGGCCTTACCAGGCTCGTATTGCGTGGAGGTCCAGCTCCACTGCCCGCTAGCCTCGTCTCCGCGGAAGATTCTTAGATAGCCCTGGAAACTGGTGGATTCACCTTTAAGCCAGGCACCGTTGCTTCCTGCAAGTAACTGGGACTTGTAGGATAATGTTATTGCGCCCGCGGAATTTGTCAAATCCGTTAGGGATAGGTCTGATATCATCTGTGATATGTCTCCTGATATAGCCATTTCCTTAACGTTCTTGTCAACGAGCTGGTAAGGTGCTCCGTTTGACTCTGGTAGGGGAGCGTATAGTGGTGAGGGAGAGAGTTTATCAAGTATCTGGATAGATTTTTCTATTGCTTCGTCCGGATTACTTGTCCTAAAACTTGACACGGTCATCTTGCCGTCTTTCGCGAGATACAGGTTGACGCTGATCTCGTTCCAGGACTGTGTTACCGATGGTTTGCCATTTGCTAGTTTTAGCATTACCGAGTTTTCGGCTTCTAACTGTACTATGTATTCTGGGACGCGTCCTCTTATGTTCTCGGCTATTTTCTTTGCTAGTTCTTCTAGACTCATATTATTTTCACCCCTCTCATACGGATGTGGGGGCCTCCGAACCAGACGGGGACTCCTTGGCCGGGTTCTCCTTTGCCACAGGTCCCGGCGTAGAATGCTAGGTCCTTTCCTACCGCGTCTATGCTTGAGAAGAATTCTACGCTGTTTACTTCAAGTGCAGGATTCTTTACTGGTCTAGTTATTCTACCATTCTCTACTAGGTAGGCTTCGAGGCCAACGTAGCGGGCCCTCCACCGGTAGTCGTCGATGTTCCACTCCATATACTTCTTTATGTATACGCCGTGGTTTACGTCTTCTAGGAGCTCGTCGAGGCTATAGTCTCCTGGTACGAGATAAGTGTTCGCCATCCTAACTATAGGCTCGGCCCACCATTCCTTGGCCCTGGCTGATGCATTGCTATGGGTGTTCATCTCATAGGCCGTCTCCCTATTGTGCAGGTATTCTTCTAGGTATCCGTTACGTATCAGGTATCTTGGCCTAGCAGGGACCCCTTCGTCGTCCACAAGGTAAAATCCATGGCTGCCAGGTATTGTGGGATCGTCAACTACCGTTACATGCCCGCTGCCTATCTTGTAGCCTGGCTCAAGCCTCCTCCTATAACTTAACCCTGCCTGGGCAGCTTCCCTTCCGAGAACTCTGTCCGCTTCGCTTGGGTGTCCTGCGGCTTCATGCATCGCTAGGCCTACTATCTCTGGGCCTAGTACTACGTCCATTTTTCCGGAGGGGCTTGGTTCTGCTTCGCGCAAATAAACTGAAAGACTCCTGGAGTCGTCTTCAAGGTTATCGGCGATTTCCAGTTGTTCCAGGAGCTCTAGGCCTCCAGTCCCACCTAGCTGGTTCCATCTGTTAGCCCTCTCGCCTTGGTACTCGGCGGTTATCGAGTAGAATACTTCTATTCTAGGGATATATGATTCCACAAATGCTCCATCACTTGTTATGAGGAGTTTTTCCTCTATGTCGTATTTGAACATTATTAGGACTTGTGTAATGTTTATCCTCTTATCTAGGTCGAGACCTTTGTATAAGTCTTGGAAGTATTTTATGAGGTCTTCATCGCTCCAGTCACTTATAGGCTTCCTCTCCGAGACACGATAAGAGATTCTAGCGAGATACTCTTCGGAAAGCCCTATCCTCGGCTTGAAGTCTTTCTGTGACCTTGCAGCCTTTAGTGCTCTACTGGCCGATTCAAGGATCGAGTCTTTTGTTATTATGCTTGTAGAGGAGAAGCCAAGTCCTCCATCGCCCAGGGACCGTAAAGCTACTCCTACTGAGTCCTTGTAGCTTGCTCCAACTAGTTGACCATTGAGCATGGTAAAAGAGAAACCTGCTAGCTTGTGAAACCTTGCTTCACCATAGGAGGATCCATTTTTCTCCATATAGTCAAGGGCTTTTTCGAGGATTGATTGATCTATCACAGTTATCCACGCCCTATCATGGAAAATATGTATATTAAGGGATTATTATTCGTGCCGATATATTGGGTACTTCATGGACATTGCATTTGATAGATACTTCCAGAATATTAATGTGTTCTAGAAACCCGATTATAATGTGGTGACGGACCGGGAGGCCAATAACTCCATCTATGTAATATGGCATGGAGCCATTCGTGATAGTAGAGTCTCGAAGGGAGTTGAGAGTTGCTAAGTAACTCGCATCACGTGATACCAGGTGCACCCTCAGGAGCGACAACTGGAGGATTCCTTAATAATACAGGCCAGCAGATAATAGTAAATAATACTTTTACTTCGCAGACAACAACAGCTATACAAGGAAATCCAGAGACATATAGTAATCTATGGTCGGTTCTCGGAACCCTGGCTATATACGCTATAGTGTTTCTAATCTCGTTATACATATTATATACATTGTACAGGAAGAAAAACCCTATTAAAGCCCAACTCGGTGGAATGGAGGGAACCGGAGGAGTCAACTCCGTATATCATTATCGAGGGCTTAGGAAAAGACTCCGTCAAATATATTTGTACTTGCGAAGCTCGATGGAAGAAACAGCAGGTGAGAGTTATTCGTCAAAAACTATGAAGGAGCTAGCCAAAGTAATAGATAGCCCGGAATCACTAGTCCTAGCAGATCACTATGATAAATCCATGTATGGAAAAGGAGAGCCTACGGTCGACGAAGTCAACTTTATAGAGAAGACAGCGAGGGGGCTAGTAGATTGGCTAAGAAAGCACTGATAGTACTAATTATAGGACTCTTGCTAGTTATTGCAATGAGTCCCGGAGAAAGTCCTGGTCAACGCTACCCGTTACTATCAACTAGCCCTGAAAATAATGGCCCTGGAGGCACAAGCCTATTCGTGTCTGATCTAGCACGTAGGTATCATAACGTGGTGCTCGGAGGAGTAAAGGATCTCTCCTCTCAGGATGATGGAAGGATACTATACATTATACTAGGACCCGATAAACCATTCAACAAGACAGAGGCAAATATTATAGCCGAGGAAGTGATAAAGGGAAAACTCAATCTACTCATAGCAGATGAATCGGGAAACGTTTCTGTCCTATTAAATACTCTCGGAATCGACGGCTTAGGAGACGTATTATTCAATGAATCTCGGGCAAATCAAGGTGAGGGCTGGGGCTACGTAGTAGGCCTAGAATGTGGATCAGGACACTACTATACAACAAAGGCTACTAGGCTCAACGTTGAGCCAGGTGGAGAAGTACTGTGTACTTATGAGGATAAAACTCCGGCAGCTGCACTTTACAAGGTGGGAAAAGGACTTGTACTGGTTGTAGGCGACTCATCTATATTCGCCAATTTTCTATATGGAGGATACTTGCAAGGGTTTCCTCCCACAAGGACACCCGTACAGCAGCTCGTTGATAGCGTTACGCGTAATGTGTCCCTAATCATAGTTGATAACACTCATTATATCACGTTGCAGTCGCAGAA
>CAYROE010000117.1:0-3828 GCA_964425855.1 uncultured Desulfurococcales archaeon
GAGCTAGGTCTTTTCCTATTTTGTTCTTTGAAACGTCGAATGCAGCTACCCATTCTATGTCGCCGATGTGGTATCCTCCTAGTTTGACTCTTGTTACTCCGGGGACGAACTCGTCTTCTTCAGCGTTCTTGTAATAGTAAACTCCCTGAACGAGGGCTGATGCACAGTTACCTACTCCTACTATTGCTGCTTTTATCTTCGCCAATATTCACACCCGTAAATATCTCTATCCATGAATATTCTAAGATGACAAATATAAAACTTTAGCCCTACAAGTCTCTGTAAATGGTGCATAACAATATGGAATTAGAGAAAAATCCTCCACTAGCAAGACTCCATAAGAAAACCACTATAGAAACTCTATGGCTCTACATTCTGGCATCACTCGTATCTGAAGGACCTACATACGGCTATAACGTTAGAAAAATAATCGCGAACAAGTTTGGATTTAAGCCATCCACAGTCACGCTCTACACAGTCTTATATCGTCTAGAGAGATTAGGCTATCTCGAAAAACGAGGCGACACCTATAGTATAACTGAGAAAGGCCGAAAACTACTCGAAGAAGGAATAAAGCACCTGGAAAAAACAGTGACCATGCTGAAAGAATCTCTTGCCAGAAACAATAAATAATGATACCGATATTGTGGCGGCTCGAATGGTCCGTGAATCTCTCATCGGGAACCCTCTATTTTAACCCAGCGGATCTCATCGCCGCCACATTAAGTATCGTGTCTGGAGGGTTTAGTAGTTTTGACAAGCGAAGAACGACTGCTTAGATATCCGTGGATGCTTCCGATTATCATCTCCGAGCTTAACGGAATAAGAGAACCCAAGGATATTACAGAATGGCTAGGAATCTCATCTAAGACTGCCAAGAGCCTGGTTTACTATGCTTCAAGGATTCCTGAAATATACAGGGTTAAGATTGACTGTTATGCTAGGATAGATAGCAGATCCTTTGGAGCCGTCTTAAACAGGTACATTATTGTCGCAAGGATTCGGAAAAAGAGGATAGCCGGGTACACGTTCATTCTTACTGAGAATAGAGGCCTTGTATCTATGAGTGGTAAGGCTCCTAAATGGGCATTAGAGATTGCAGAAAAAATTCGTGGAAAGTGTAGTGAAAGGGTTTAAGTTACTGTTTGTGCTGTTCTTTGATTATCTTTCTTAGCACGTATTGTAGTATTCCTCCGTGTTTGTAGTATTCGACTTCTATTGGCGTATCGAGTCTTGCTTTGACCTTGAATTCTATTATTCTTCCATCTGGCTTCTTTGCTCTTACTGTTAGAATCTTTCCTGGATAGAGGCCTTCGCTTATACCTATAATATCGTATTCTTCGCTTCCGTCGAGACCTAGTTTCTCGGCGTTTTCGCCTGGTAGGAACTCTAGTGGGAGAACTCCCATTCCTACTAGGTTGCTTCTATGAATTCTTTCGTAGCTTTCAGCTATGACTGCTTTTACCCCGAGTAGAGCTGGCCCCTTTGCTGCCCAGTCTCTGCTACTGCCAGTGCCATACTGTTTACCGCCTAGTATTATCACTGGTATGTTCATTTCCTTGTATTTCCTGGCTGCGTCGAATATGTGTATTATTTCCCCTGTTGGCCAGAATATTGTCCATGCTCCCTCTCTGTCTGGTACTAATTTGTTTCTGAATCTTGGGTTATCGAATGTACATCTCATCATTACTTCATGGTTTCCTCTTCTCGAACCACATGTGTTGTACTGATATGGTTTTACTCCATGTTCGTCTAGGTACTCTGCTGCCTTTGTTCCTGGAAGTATTCTTCCTGCGGGGCTTATATGGTCGGTTGTTACTCTGTCTGGAGCATATACTATTACTCTAGCTCCCTTAATGTCTTGTGGTTCTGGAGGTTCGAGAGGCATGTCTTCGAAGAATGGTGGCTTCTTTATGTACGTGCTCTTTGGATCCCAGGGATATGTTGGTGAGTCTATTTCTGGGAGTGATTTCCAGTTCTCGTCACCTTCCCATATGTTACTATACTTTTGTTTGAATGCTTCGGGGTCTAGTGCTTTCTCTACTGCTTCTCGTATCTCTTTCTGGCTTGGCCAGATATCCTTCAGGTACACAGGGTTTCCATTGGGATCGTATCCTATTGGCTCTGTATAGAAGTCTATGTCTATTCGTCCAGCTAAGGCATATGCTATTACCAACGGTGGGCTTGCTAGGAAGTTACCGCGTGCGAGTGGATGTATTCTGCCCGAGAAGTTCCTGTTACCGCTTAGTACTGTTGCCACCCATAGATCCTTCTCCTTTATAGCGTCTTCAATGACCTTTGGCAGAGGACCACTGTTACCGATGCATACTGTACAGCCGAAACCAGTGACATGGTATCTTACTGCTTCTAGATAAGACATTAGGCCTAGCTTTTTCCAGTAGTCTGGGACTACCCTGCTTCCAGGAGCGTTGCTGGTCTTCACCCAGGGCCTAGGCTTTAACCCAAGCTCTACTGCTTTCTTTGCAAGTAGGCCTGCAGCTATCATTAGGCTTGGATTGCTCGTATTGGTACAGCTGGTTATGCCGGCGAGAACCACGCTTCCGTCTGTTAATTCTACTTTTTCTCCGTCTATTTCTATCTGTACAGCTGCTGGCCCTCTCCCTTTCTGCTTCCAGTATTCTTCTAGGATCGCCTTGATTCTCTTTTTGGCTTCTTTAAGCGGTATTCTGTCTTCAGGGTGGCTTGGTCCGGCTATGCTGGGTTCCACGTCGTTTAGATCTATTTCTATTATCTTTGTATAGTTTGGTACTGGGTCCTCTATATCGTACCATATAGCTGTCCTCTTTAGGTATTCCTCGACGAACTTTACATATGCAGGGTCCCTGCCTGTCAATAGTAGGAACTTCATGGTTTGTTCATCTGGCGGGAAGAAGCCCATCGTTGATCCATACTCTGGAGCCATGTTCGCTATTGTCGCCCTGTCCGGTACTGCTAGGTTCTTGACTCCTGGGCCGAAGTATTCAACGAATTTCCCTACAACTCCTACCTTTCTTAGCTTTTCTGTTATGTAAAGGACTAGGTCTGTCGCAGTTGCTCCCTCTGGTAGTTCTCCTACTAGTTTTACTCCGACTACTTCGGGTAGTAGCATGTAGTAGGGTTGTCCTAGGAGTGTAGCTTCGGCCTCTATTCCTCCTACTCCCCATCCCATGACTCCGAGACCGTTTATCATGGTGGTGTGGCTATCGGTTCCGAGGACGCTGTCGGGATACGCGGTTAGTTTATCTCCGTTTTCCCTCAGCCATACAACTTTGGCTAGATATTCTAGGTTTACCTGGTGAATTATACCTTTGCCTGGAGGTGCTACGCGGAAGTTCTTGAATGCTTTCTGGGCCCACTTTAGAAGAGTATACCGCTCAGCATTTCTTTCGAATTCCTTTTTCATGTTCCAAGCCAGGCTATACGAGGTGCCAAAGTAGTCTACCTGGATGCTGTGATCAATTATTAGATGCACTGGTATAACAGGGTTTAGTAGGGTTGGGTCATAGCCGAATTCTTTTAGTGCATCCCTCATTGCTGCTAGGTCTACTACTGCTGGAACGCCGGTGAAGTCTTGCATTATTATTCTTGTTGGGTGAAGTGGTATGTCTTTCTTGGCCGCGTATTCCTCCCATTTTGCTACGCTGAGTACCTCTTCGTCCCTAACTATATATCCGTCATAGTTTCTGATGACGTTTTCCAGTAGGATTCTTATGGAGTACGGTAGTTTATCGAGTTTACCGTAGCCGAGGTCATCTATTTTCCTTATATTATAGAATAGTGCTTTTCCCTTCGGAGTCTCTATGTATTCTTTGAACTCTTCTTTATTGA
>CAYROE010000118.1:0-3759 GCA_964425855.1 uncultured Desulfurococcales archaeon
TACCGAAGGCTTCCTCGAGCCTATAGATCGTTACTAAGTAGTCCTCGACTGTTGCAGTCACCCTATCGTTGTTTCTTGTCCTAGTACTAGTGTAGCTCAAGGGCTAAGCCGCCTCTATGACTCCTGTATTTTTGGCCCCGGGAAGTATAAGTGATAGTAGAGATTATAAAGATTTAGACGTATCTAAATATTATTAGGTGGAAATCATCAACTAGGTGAACGAGATGACCAATTGGAGTAGACTGGGACTGAAGGAGCAGGGCTGCGATATAGTTGTAGCAGTTGCCGGGAACCCCAATGTAGGTAAGTCGACATTATTTAACGTGTTAACGGGGGAGACAGCCCACGTAGCCAACTGGCCTGGAGTAACAGTTGAATTGAAAACAGGCGAGCGGAGTCATCGCGGTAGAAGGATATGTTTCGTGGACTTACCCGGAACATATGGTATAACTGCTTCGAGTATAGATGAGATTGTTGCAAGAGAATACATTGTAGGCGGCGAAGCCGATGTAACACTCGTGCTGGTTGACTCCACGGCTCCGGAGAGAACAATATATCTCGCCCTACAAATACTCGAGCTCACACCAAAAGTGGTGCTCGCGCTAACCAAGATAGACCAAGCCCATAGCCTGGGAATACATATTCACATAGACAAGCTTGAGGCAAAACTAGGAGTACCAGTCATAGCTACATCAGCCGTCCAAGGATTGGGTATAAGGGAGTTGTTGGACACCATAATAGACGTTGCCGAGAACCGGAGGGGTAGAAAAGAGCCGTTAAGGATAGACTACGATGGCCTAGAACCCTATATCGCCGAGCTAGAAACACTAATAGCTAGGAGCAAGGTCTTAGAAAACTATAATCCTAGATGGGCCGCATTAAGACTTCTTGAAGGAGATCAGAGGCTGGAGGAGCTATTAGAAAGAGCTGGTAGAAGAGATATAGTGGAGAAGGCTAGAGAGCTCAGGGAAATATTTACAAAGAACAGTGGGAGAACACCAGAAGACCTAGCAATAATGACACGTTTCGACTACGCTGACAAATTGATGCATGAAGTAATCGTCCGGACCGAGCAAAAACGGATAGTAGAAGAGGCCGCCGACAGGATATTCCAGCACCCGGTCATAGGGCCGCTCGTAAGCCTCGGCCTATTATTCCTAGTATTCTTCTTCGCCTTCGCAATAAACACCGGGTTCCCGTTAAACATAGTATTTGAGACATTAGGGTACGGGAACCTGGCATCGGCTATAGAGGAGTTTAGTTTTAGCGGGCTATTAGAGAAACTCTTCACATGGCTCTCCGATGCCTCAGCTAGCTATCTCACAAGCACTGGTTCTCCGGAATGGCTTGTCAGCCTCGTAGCAGACGGTATAATACCTGGTGTAGGAAGCGTACTATCATTCCTACCACTAATAATACTCATATCACTGTTCATTGCAGTACTCGAAGACTCTGGATTAGCGCCGAGAATGGCTATAGCCTTCCACCAGTTCTTCGCCAGGTTCGGATTATCTGGTAAAGCGGTGTTCCCAATGATAATAAGCTTAGGCTGTAACGTACCGGGAGTACTGGCTAGTAGAACTGCTACTGAGGAGGAAGAACGAGTAGAGATAATTTTAGGAGTACCCTTCGTACCATGCCAGGCGAGACTAGTAGTACTACTAGCATTCGTTGGAGCATTCTTCAAGTCACCTATAACCCAGGCGGCAGTCATACTAGGAGTCTATGTGCTCGGAATCCTCGTATACCTGGTAACAGCACTACTTGCGAGGAGAATCATATTCAAGAAGAGGGAGCCTCCTGAATTCCTAATAGAGATACCTCCTCTCCATAAGCCTAGCGGCAAGGTGGTATGGTGGATTACATGGGATTACAGCAAACACTTCCTCAAGAAAGCCGGGATAATAATATTCCTCTTAAGCATTATAACATGGGTGCTGTTATCATATGGTCCAAGCGGGCTAGTGGAGGAACCAGTTGAAAGCTATGGTGCCGTGTTAGGACATGGCCTCGGCCCGATACTGCAATGGCTCTACGGGCTTAATCCAGATACTGCGTGGAGGATAGGGTTCGCACTAATACACGGGTTTATAGCGAAAGAGGCCCTCATAGAATCAATAACGTTACTACAAGGAGTTGACAGTCCAGGAGAAGCGCTGTTATCGCTGGGATTATCTCCAAGCCAGGCACTAGCGATACTCGTATATATGATGCTCTATGTGCCATGTCTTGCAACCATAGCTGTAATGTACCAAGAGTTAAAGAATGCTAAGCTAACAATACTATCAGTAATATACATGCTCGCCGTCGCCACAATACTGTCAACAATAATATATGGGATATTGAGCATTGTCTAGGAGGCGGAGGAATCATAGAGCAGAACTACATAGACAAGGTATTAGATGAACTGAGGAAGACGAGGATATTCACAATAGACTATATAGCCAAGAAGACGAATATTAAGCGGGAAATAGTCGAAAAAGTCATAGGGATACTGCTAGCCCAGGGAAAGCTTAGAAGAGTAAAACTTGAATGTCCATGCGACAAATGTGTTTTCAATAAAATATGTGGTGTTAAACGTAGGAAAAGAAACATAATAGAATACTACCAAGTAGTAGACAAACACATTCTCAATAAATAGCTATTACATCCAGCCCCTTATCCGAGTAGAGTGATGACACCGAGGATATATAAGAGTCTATATATATAGATTTTCTGGTGAGGTACTTGAACAGTCTTTTGAGAAAGGCAAGACTACTCATCATATCCTCTATCATACTCTTCTCTTGCATAATCGCTATAGCTGGATACCCAGGTTTAAGTATACGTATCGAACCAGGAGTTAACAGCCCCAGTAACAATAGTTTAAAATTAGAAATAATAGATGATATAGATGACACTGACACGTGGAAAGGTGGAGAATACAATCCCTACCCGCAATATACTGACATTGTGTACTCTCTCTCAGGAGACAACAGTACCGTGGTTGTCATAGGGGAAAAGCTGCTCGATAACAAGGATCTTTCATATATAAGAAATATATTATTGGACGGAGGAATAGTAGTATTTACTGATAGAGACTCCTATATATATTCTATGAAGAACCTACGCGATATAATACCGGGCTATTATTACACCAATGTCACAGATGTGTATGTAGTGTCACTAATGAGGGTTAACCCGTTAGTCTACGAGGGCAAGGGGATAATAATCTATGGTATTAGCGGGGAGATAAACCTTGAGAAAATAAACAAGGTAATCAAAGACGTAAATACGGTGAAGACTCTTCAAAGCGAGGATAACTATCAATGGATATGGGTGTTGAATTGGAGCTCTGATAACGGCTTCTACCCCTACGGGAAACTAAATATCGAGCATAGACTTGGAAGAGTAATCAATGAAAACATACCCGGCGAAGACTGGTACTTTGTTAGAGCTACAACCCAAGTAGTACCCGGCATTGAGCTAGGTTTATCTAATTATAGAACTGATTGGGTGGAGGACAAATACGTGCTGACATATAATGAGAGCTACATGTACCATCTAACAGACTACGATCCCACATCAATATACAATGTTGGGACAACTATCGGTGTCTCTCTAGGCGGCACAGGTGTCACAGGTTCTATTAGTTGGACTTATCCAGGTTCCTATATTCTAAGCGTCACCGATCACTCCGACTTCGGCGTGGATATAGCTTGGTGGACACATGATCTCTATCAGCCAGGACCTGTTCAATGGATTGCTTCATCATATACG
>CAYROE010000119.1:0-3721 GCA_964425855.1 uncultured Desulfurococcales archaeon
TTAGGATATTTGTAAAAGTTTTGGATGACCGCTCTTAGTTTTGCTTGTTTTTAACCTTGTTTCCCTCGTCCTGAGGACGTCTGCTATTCTCTTAGTTTTGCTTGTTTTTAACTCTGGATTCGACTCTGCAATATAACCGTATCCTCTTAGTTTTGCTTGTTTTTAACCTGGCCAGGTTTTTGAAGTCGAATCCAGCAAAAACCTTTCTCTTAGTTTTGCTTGTTTTTAACATGCGGGTCCTGTTATCAAGTCTATTATCTCTCTTAGTTTTGCTTGTTTTTAACTGGTTTTTTGTTGTTGTTCTTGTATTGTTCTATGTTGTTGTCATGGTTTTTAAGGGTTTTGTTTCCAGTGGAACAGGGACGAAAACACGAAAAAACATAAAAACCCCACCACAGAAAACTCGCACCAAAAACATAAATAGAACAGATCAATCATTTTTCTTTTTTTGTTCAAGTAGTGTTCTGCATATTAGTATGTATGTTGCTAGTGTTAGTACTCGTATTACGTCTTGTAGTCTTCCGGCTAGTAGTCCTCCCATTGGACTTTCTAGGGTGTCTATTGTTTGTTGGGTGGTGTTCTTTATATGGTGGATGCTTTGAGTTAGTTTTGTTACTTTTGATTGTGTTGGGTTAGCGATGGTTAGTATGAATAGTAAGCTTGTGTCTGATAACGTATGATATATCCGGGCTATTTTTTGCTTATCGTTTTCTGTTATTGGTAGGCTTGTATTGGTTATTGTTTCGAGTGTCTCGTAGAGTAGGTCGACTACTAGGCCTAGGTAGCTGGCTGTGAGAGCTGTTAGCTCTTTTGTTACTATGTTTTGGACTTGTTTGTGCGTTGATAGTACGTATCTTATTGCCATGTAGAGTTCTCGTAGGAGCTCGCGTCTGTATATCTTGGCTTTTTCCATGTTTGTTTTACCTGTTTCTAGGGCTTCTGCTATTTGTTTGGTTAGGGCTTGGAGGACGGATCCCATGTTCCGTATTAGTTTTATGTGGTCTATTTTGTCGTGGTCTAGGAGTACCTCTATTCTGATTTCTCCTGGTGATTGGTGATATACTTGGAGGCCTACAAAATTCATTGATCTCTCGACTAGGGGGAGAACCAGGTCTTCTCCTCCTGGTGGTAGCTTTACAGTTACTCTCTTTAAACCGGATAGATATGTACAGATGGGGACTCCGAGGGCGAGATGTGGATTTGTGTTCTTCAAGTCGAGCGTGCATTCGCCTATCTCCGATTTTTCAAGTGGCAATATTCTAATTGCATCATCTTCGTTGACGAGCATAACGTTTCTTCCAGGTTCTAGACCGAGCCTCTGGGCCCAGTGTTTGGGAAGTGTAACTACTATGCTTCCAGATCCTAGTTTCTGGAGTTTTCTTATCTCAGCCTCCATACTTTTCTCCTCCAGACCTGGACTGATTACCCGTTTTTTCTGACTCGAGGGATTCGAGGCAGAGCGCTAGTCCCTTTAACGTGTACGTATTGGCTGTGCAGAGGGGCTTTATACCATGCTTTTCCAGTCTCTTAGTCGTTAACAATCCAATAGATACTATAGCGGGCTTCGAGGTCCAGCTTGTTTTCGCAACGTAATCTGCTATTTGTCTGCTTGTTGCAGCAATGTAGTCTACTTGGATACCTGCGACCTTTGATTGCCATCGTTCGTCTACTTCTACTCGATAGACGTGTAGCTCGGTATACGTGGCCCACCGGGTTATTATGTCAGCAAGCTCGGGGCCTGTCCCCGGCCTACGTAGAGCCAGAACATTTTCTATTCCCTTGCTTTTGAGATCGTATGCAAGAGCTATGGTGTTGTATTCCCTTGGAATATTCGATTTCAATCCTAAGTGTTTTTCTAAGGACTCCTTTGTTCGAGGCCCTATACTCCATATGTTTTTATCCATTAGTGCTTCTTTGAGTTCTTTTATCTTGTTATGTTCTTCTGCGTCTTCCTTCAGATGCCGTGGCGTTCTTGGACTGGTGATGAGTACAGTGTCGTATTGATCAATAATGTTTAGGAGTATTAGAGATGATCTTTTCACAGTGTGCGTCTCTATTAGGGGAATCCATATGGTTGTACAGGGCCCCAGCCTGCTTGGGGGCGGATCAGGACCTGCTAGTAGTACTTTGCATTTATTTTCTCCAGACGCCATCTGGGGCCTCCTCCAACAAATATGATCGCGGGCGGTGTTGGAGCCCATTCATTCTCTAGTAATTCTTGTGCCTTACCGATAACGAGTCTTGATTCTGGAGTTGTAGCCTTCTCTACTACGGCTATCGGCGTACCCGGGCCTTTGGCTATTATTGATGCTTCAATAATGTTCCTGTACGATGAGGTGGCCATTAGGAATACTGTGTGATGTGAAGTTAGAATAGCGTTCTTTGCCTCCTCGACGGATATCCTTCTTCCTCCCCTGAACGTTCCCGTATAGAATATTATGTTGCTGGCGATGTCTCTTCCGGCCAGCGGTATAAGGTATTCGGCAGCTGCACCGAATGGTGATGGAACACCTGGGATTATTTTACACCTTATTCCTCTAGTTATTAGATAGTGGCATTCTTCCTCTCCTCGACCATAGAATAATGGATCACCCCCGTGGAGTCGTGCGACAGTTCTAGCGGTTAGCGCTTTGGCATAAAGCAACTTGTTTATTTCTTCCTGTCTAAATTCGTGGTTTCCCGGTGCTTTCCCAACATATATCAGCTCTGAGCCCGGCTTGGCGTGTTCTAGAATCTCTAGGCTGACTAGTCTATCATAGAGTATAGTGTCCGCCTCTTTAATTACTTTGAGTGCTTTAAGTGTGATTAGGTCAGGGTCTCCTGGTCCTGCTCCAATAATGTAGACGGTGCCTGGCATGTTTACGCCTCCCTGAGGAGACTTCCAGCCTGTTCTCCTGCTTCTACCGGATCGCTATGTGTTATCGTTATGTAGAATGGCTTCTCGAGGTTCACGTCGTAGTCTGCTGATATGATTTTGATCCTACCATCATTGTACCATGCTGTTGCCCCTATAGGGGCTCCGCATCCTGTTTTTATTGATTCTAGAAACGTTCTTTCAGCTATTGCCTCATGTGTCGAGGGGACATGTGTTATTTCCTTCAGCTTTTTTGCAATACTTGTCTCTGAAACTGCTACCACTGCTATTAGGCCTTGGCCTGGAGCTGGCACGTATTTCTCGGCCGGAAGTATGATTCTTGGCCTGGAGATTCCTAGGCGCGTGAGGCCGGCTTCGGCTGCTACAAGGTAGTCTGCTTGTCCATTGTCTAGTTTCTTGAGCCGGGTGTCTAGGTTTCCTCTAATCCATATGGTTTCTATGTTTGGGTTTGCATGATATAGCATTCCCTGCCTTCTAGGCGATCCCGCGGCTACGCGTGTAGCCTTTGGTAGGTTGCTTGGGTTAATGGGGAGGAGTTCTTTACGTGGTACTAGTGAGTCTTCTCTGGGGCCTCTGGGAGGTATTAGGACTATTTCTAGGCCGTTTGGTAGTTTGGAGGGTAGGTCTTTTAGGCTGTGGACTGCTACGTCGGCTTTTCCTTCGAGTACTACATTGTTTACTTCCTTCTCGAACACTCCTTTCTTGCCGATTAGGTGGAGTGGCTTGTCTTTGACTATGTCGCCTGTTGTTTTTACTCCTAGGAACTGGTATGTTATGTCTCCTAGTTTCTGTGCTATGTAGTTTAACGCTATTTCTACCTGTATTTGGCTCAGCTTGCTTGTTCTT
>CAYROE010000120.1:0-3687 GCA_964425855.1 uncultured Desulfurococcales archaeon
CTGCGTCCGAACAAGTCGGAAACCTAATGGAGGGAGTAATATACGTATCACAATGGGAACCAGTAGCACCCTTCAACCCAATGTACGCGGCAAACCTAGGCCTAGACTGGTACGGATACACCACAACAGAAGACTTCGTATCAAAATACACAAACAAGTACGGCGACGAGCCCTCCTATTATGCCGCAATAGGGTACACAGCAGGACTCCTGTTACAGGCAGCCATGGAAGCAACTAAGAGCGTCGACCCAACAGTAATATCAAAAGAACTCCTAAACATGCACCTAATGACGTTCTATGGACCAATTGGATTCCAGGGCTCAGACTGGTATCCAGGAGGATACCCTGGATTCCAGGAAGCCCACGATGTACTGCTAGTCCAGTACCAGCTTGAGGGCAACAACCTAGTAAAAGTAGTGATCTGGCCAGATACTTATGCCACCGGCCAGATACTCTATCCACTACCATAATTTCTTCTCCCAGTTTTCCCTGAGAACATAATACTACATAGCTTTGATAACATACATGTCCTATCTTATAGAATAATGACAAGTCATATCTATCATGTTATTTATTCTCTAACAAAATAATACAATCATAGCACATGAGACTCGCAGAAGCTTGAAGAACATTCATCCTAACTCTAAATATGCGTAAATGGTGGTGTCGGGAAAATTGCTGGACAAGTGGATTCCAGGATTATCACGAGAAAACACAGAGAAGCTTCTCCGAGCACTAGGCATAGACTCATTTGAGGATCTCTTCAAGGACATACCGTCAGAGATACTATTATCTGAGAATGAATGGAACATGTTAAGAATTGGTCACGGTAAGCCTCTAAGCGAAAAAGAGGTCGATGAAATTCTATCAAGTAAACTTAGCAAAATAGCAAGGCCAAAAATACCCCCGTTCCTCGGAGGGGGAGCATGGTATCATTACAGGCCAAGCTATATAGATTACATCATCTCTATGGGGGAATTCCTAACAAGCTATACGCCGTACCAGCCAGAAGCGAGCCAAGGCCTTCTCCAGGCTCTATTCGAGTACCAGTCGCTCATAGCGGAAATCTATGAATTAGATGTTGTCGTGTCCTCCCACTATGACTGGAGTACAAGTCTTGCAGAGGCCATGTTAATGGCTCTGAGAATAACACGTAAGCGTAAGAAAGTCATATTACCCGATAGTGTCAATCCTAGACACGTCGAGGTTCTGGAGTCCTATCTCAGCCCACACAATGTAACTATCGAGTTTACCCAGACAGTGAACGGGGTAATTGACCTGGAAGATCTAGGATCCCGCATAGATAATAATACAGCCGCCGTCTACGTCGAGATTCCTAACTACCTCGGAGTAATAGACCCAGGCCTGAAGAAAGCTACAGAAATCGCCCACGAAAAGAATACACTAGTCATCGTGGGGGCCGATCCTCTTGCCTCGACTATCTATAATCCACCCGGCGAGCTCGGAGCTGATATAGCAGTAGGAGACGCCCAACCACTGGGACTTGGACTCAACTATGGAGGACCCTACCTAGGAATAATAGCTGTCAAAGACGATAAACGACTCATCCGCCAGCTTCCCGGGAGGATTGTAGGATTAACACGCGACAAGGAAGGTAGCAGGGCTTTTTCACTAATACTCCAGACAAGAGAACAACACATAAGGAGAGCGAAAGCCACGAGCAACATTACAACAAACGAGGCGCTTATGGCTTTAGCGGCCGCCGCATTTATAGCAGGCCACGGTAGACATGGGCTAGAGGCTCTAGCACATATGGTTAGGGGTCGTACAATATATCTTAAACAGAAACTAGGCGAAATAGGCGTCACTACGATCGGGGAAGAATCATTTAGGGACACAACCGTCTGCTTCGAGAAACCGTTTAGAGAGGTCTCGCGTCTCTTAGAGGAAAAGGATATACTGATTGGACCTGGACTCGAAGATGTCAGAGCCTCTTATGTCGATGAACACTGTGGTATCATTTCAGTCACAGAAATGCATAGTCGTATCCATATTGATGAACTAGTGGAGGCCTTAGCCGGTATCTTCAAAAATAAGAGGTGAAGATCCGTGAAGAGATACAGACAGGCTAAATGGGATGAACCTCTCCTTCTGGAGTACCCTGATAGGAGCCCTACACCCTATGCGGGCTCAGATGAGTTCTTGGAAGTTAGTAGGAGGAAACCCATCTCTAATAAGATAAAACGAGTGAATCCCCCGTCAATTCCCGGAGTTATAGAAACCGAACTGGTGCGTCACTACACGAGGCTATCACATATGTCCTACGGAGTAGATCAGGGGCCGGTTCCACTTGGTAGCTGTACAATGAAGTACAATCCACGTATCGCGCTGAAACACTCCTTCAGTACTAGTATCATTGAACTACATCCATTCTTGCCGGAGGCTCGTGTACAGGGCCTGCTCGAAATATTATATGAACTACAATCTTGGCTCGCAGAAATAACCGGGATGGACAAGTGCATTCTCCACCCAGCTGCGGGGGCTCATGGAGAACTCGCCGGAGTGTTAACAATCAGAGAATATCATAGGTTGAAAAAACAGCTTGCCTCCAAGACTGAGATAATAGTTCCCGATAGCGCCCATGGTACGAATCCTAGCAGTGCGGCTATGGCTGGATTCAAGGTAGTCGAGATCCCTACTGATGAGGACGGCAACGTTGATCTCGGAGCACTTGAGGCCGCGGTGGGAGAGGCAACGGCTGGTCTCATGATTACCAATCCCAGCACACTAGGTCTCTTCGAGGAGAATATACTCGATATAGCACGCATGATCCATAGCGTTGACGGACTCCTATACTATGACGGGGCAAATCTTAACGGTATAATGGGATATGCTCGCCCTGGAGACATGGGTTTCGACATTGCCCACATAAACATACATAAGACGTTTAGCAGTCCCCATGGCGGTGGAGGGCCCGGTGCAGGACCCATCTGTATCAAGAACCGGCCGGTCGGTGACACAGGGTTAATGCTGAGTGATCTGGTTCCAGGAGCAGAAATAGTCCTTGACGAGGACTCTGGATTGTACCGTATAAAACCGATGGGTAAGTCTGGTATGAAGAGGTTGAGGGCGTTCTGGTTCAATACGATTCCCCTAATATGGGGATATATCTATATACTCTCCATGGGGACCGAAGGCCTACGCAAGGCCACAGAGCTAGCTGTAGCCAACACAAACTACTTTATTAGAAAGATGAGGGAAGTAAAGGAGTATGCTCTCCCCTACGGGCCTGGACGACCTAGAAAACACGAGGTTGTGATAAGTGCAAAACCTCTGAAAGAGGAGACTGGCGTTACTGCAGAGGATGTTGCTAAGGGATTACTTGATAAGGGATTCTATGCTCCAACGATATACTTCCCCCTCATAGTAGAAGAGGCCTTAATGATAGAGTTCACTGAGACAGAGTCACTCGAAAACATTGACGCGTATGTTGAGGCTCTCCGCGAGATCGCCACGATCGCTCGTCGAGACCCCTCTGAGCCAAAAGAGTGGCCCCGTAGCACGAGTGTTAGAAGAGTCGACCAAGTCTATGCCAATCATCCTAAGACAATGGCGCCTACCTGGAGGTACTATATTAGACACGTTAAGGAGAAGGATTAGCCCTCTTCCATGGAACACTAACTAGGATGCCGACGATCAACATGATTGTAGATACAGCATAGACGT
>CAYROE010000121.1:0-3663 GCA_964425855.1 uncultured Desulfurococcales archaeon
TAAATTAACTACAAGTGAGGAACCCGTAAATGCCACTGCCACTATAACTACTACATCAGGATCTAACAACGCCCTTTATGTCGTGATCGGCATTGCTATCGTTATACTCCTAGGCATAGTATCATTTTATAAAAGACAATGATTATATCATCACATGTTTTCCATTCCATAGGCCATTTTCCAGAAGATGTACGCAAATCTGCTGGTTGTTCTAAATACTTTGTTTAATTTTTCTAAACTGGTTCCCTGTATTTCTTGTAAAAATAAGTCAGAGTCCACCTTCTGTATAGTGAGTTACCTATAGGTTCGATTTCATTCAAATAATTTTCTGCGATATACTGTTAAGATCAGAATCAGGGAAGTGTAACTGCTGGGCCATATTTCGAGGAGATTCTAGTAAGGCTGTTGAATTCATGTAGCTGTTATAGGGTATGTCTGTAGGGCAGGTTCTCTATAGTGTCTTTCATATTTAGTTCAAGCTTGTTTAAGTGTTTCCTTATATAATTTTTCCATTACTATTGTGGCATCTTGATACGCTATTTCTGGTGCTAGTATTGCAACTTCTAATCTGCCTTTGAGGCTATAATGGAGAAAGTCTTAGTAATCGCTATTAGATAATTATAATCCTGTACTACATAGTACTTGAACATCTTAGGGCTCAGAGATTCTGTAAATAATTTCTTGACGAATAGATGCTTGAGTATTTTTTCCTTCATATATATTCATAGTTTTAAAAAGTGTTATGGATCACATATGAGTAACGTCTCATGCTACCGCCTTTACTACTCTGGCTACGATATATCCATATATTGCACCACTTACTAATGCGGCAATTATCCAGGCTAACACTACGCCTGTTGTAGCAATCTCATCGAATAGTATAGCGTCTAGCGCAACAGCTGCCGGTCCTGCGGCTGCCCCCGCGAGTGCAGCTACTTTCTCGTCATATCTCTTCCATCCCGTAACGGCATAGATTATCTCACTCATCATTCCCTGAACTGCTCCGTATATGAGGTTAGTGAATCCTCCTACAGTCGGTATAAAGGACTCAACTAACGCTCCAAGGGTTTCGCCCAGGAATCCAGAAAATGGTTTCTTTATTAGTGTAGCGGCAAAGGGTGCTCCTATAAACCATAAGCCGTATGAGATCATTCTCGCAAATATTGGTCCACCTATAGCTTTCGCAGCATCATATACGTACCACGCGGCATAGAATATTATTGCTGAGACTACTGCTACAACCGCGAGATATGCGAAGTCTATTGGTGTCCAGCTTCTAGAAGAGCTTGCTCCTGTATATTCCTTAATGAGCGATTTATCTCCGCTCATTATTAGTGCACCAATTATACAAGAAACAATTGTTTCCACACTTAAAATATTAGTGATATAATTGGCATGTATTCTCCACAAAGACTGTGCACCGCTCTACACATAATCAGATCATTAACTCACTGTAGAATTATGTAATGAGTCGGAAGGACATAGTGCCTGGCCCCGGCTTGGGGCCCCTGCAGGGCCTCTCGGACCCCACTGGGAACCCCAACGCGGCCGGCTTAACTTCCGGGTTCGATACGAGTCCGGGTGTTACCCGACCGCTATGGCCGGGCCAGGCATGTAGATTCATGTTCTTGAACGGGTTTATATTGTTTTCTCCAGGTTAAGAGGTGGGTCTCTAATGGGATCCTCGAGTATTTACTAGGTGTTACGGGGGCTCACTCCCATTACCTATATACAGCCTATAATGATATACTCGGAGGCTTTAGGAGGTGCCATATTACAATGGTAGTAGACGTGATAAGAAGAATATTCTCAAGACCAGCGGCGAAAGACTGGGGCGAAGTATGGGGCGAAGTCGAGGAGCCGGGAGTCCCGGGCTTCCTAGCACAGGATTCTCCGGCGTTCACAGAGTTACTTACAAGACTTAAAATGAGCCAAGAGGAGCTAGACCGTCTAAAGAGGAAGCTTGTCGATGACCTCCACAGGCTAAAGGAGAGCATGATAATAGCATTAAAGAACAACGACAAAGACACTGCTGAGACCATAGCCGCTGATATTGTCCTCAAGAAGAAGGTACTCAAGGGAATAATAGCATATATAAAACTGCTCTCAATCATGGAGAGCAGACTAGAGACAGCGAGAACCCTCGACAATGTCACCGCCATAGCCAGATACATGGACCCAATACTCAGGGGTCTAGGAGAATACATCGAGAGCGTAAGCCCAGAATTCGTAGCTACACTATACTCAACAAGAGACGTCGTATCACAAATCTACAGAAGCACTTCAGCCCTAGCAGATACCATGCCTAGCAAACTAAGCATAACAGAATTCGACAGCGAGGTACGAGACCTGATCAAGCAGGCCATGGAAGAAGCCCACATAGAGAGCGAGGCGCTCGTACCAGAGGTCCCGAAGACAATAGACTACGAAGAACTAGAAGCTAAACTAATAGACTACATAAAGTCTAGAAACGGCGTTATCAGCCTAAAAGCCGCGGCAAGAGACCTTGGCGTCTCACCAAAAGTTGTAAAGGAAGTACTCTACAGGCTAGCATCCAAGGGTGTAATAACTGTAACCAAGAACAAGGCTGGTGCCGAAGCTACCCCGGCCTAATACAAAAACAGAGAGTACTGGCCGGGCCGGGGTGAAGAAAAGTGTTCCACGCGGTAAACGAACTCAATACACACTATAGAAAATACCTAAGAGCATACATACAGGCAGAAAAGAACGGCGACTATGATATAGCATACGAGAAACTCAATAAAGCAATACAAATACTGGAAGATATCGTTAGGAACTTCCCAGACTATCCAATGATCCACATCTATAGGAGAGAGCTACAGAGGCTATATGCCAAGAAAAAGAAAATGGAGAAACGAATGGTCATGATCAGTACACAAGAAGACGACGAATACAGGGTCGAGTTCAAGCCAGGACCAACTCCCACCGGAAACAACGATCACCCAGAACTACCCGACTTCGTAGAGGTAGGAGCACGTGCATCAATACGATTTGAAGACATAGCAGGACTAGAACACGCCAAGGAGGCCATAAGAGAATCAATAATATACCCTATAAAGGAGCCAGACCTATTCCCGCTCGGATGGCCAAGAGGAATACTACTCTATGGACCACCAGGAACCGGAAAAACAATGTTAGCTGCCGCTGTTGCAAACGAAGTAGACGGAGAGTTCCTATATGTTGATGCCGCCGGGATCATGAGCAAATGGCTTGGTGAAGGAGAGAAAAACGTTAAGAAACTCTTTAGATACGCCCGGAAGAAGGCCAGTGAGGGAACACCGGTAATAATATTCATCGACGAAATAGACGCTCTACTTGGAGTACACTCGACCGAGGTAGGAGGAGAAGTAAGAGTAAGAAACCAGTTCCTAAAAGAAATGGACGGACTCCAAGACAAGGGATCAAAAATACACGTGTATGTGATAGGAGCAACCAACAAGCCGTGGAAGCTAGACGAGCCCTTCATTAGAAGATTCCAGAAGAGAATATACGTTCCACTACCCGACAAGGAAGCGAGAATACAGCTACTCAAAATGCTCACAGGCAAACTCCACTTAGCAGATGACGTAGACATAGAGAAACTAGCCGAGGAACTAGAAGGCTATAGTGCCAGCGACATAAAGGACATCGTGACCGACGCCC
>CAYROE010000122.1:0-3647 GCA_964425855.1 uncultured Desulfurococcales archaeon
TAGGCCCAGATATAGCTAGACTGTGGAGAAAATACTTCAACAAATATAATATAAAGTTTACACCTCACAAGGGATTAAAATCCATCGATCCAAAAGCAAAAAAGATAGAGCTAGCTGATGGTATATCAGTAACATATGATTTCCTGATAAAAGTTCCACCCATGAGACTTCCAAAGATACTCAACAAGCCAGAGCTCGTATTCGAACATGACAATAGGTTTACAAAAGTAAGAGCTATAGACTTCCGCCATCCAGACTATAAAGAAGTATTCCTCGTAGGAAGCCATGCCATGCCGCCGACAGGTCTCGCCGACGCAGGAGTATTCATACATTCAGCCGCTGTAAGAGCATCAGGATTCCTGATAGAAGACTTGGCTGGAGTTGGAGAAATAGAGGACTTCCCACCAGTAACATGCGTAGCATATATTGGAGATAAAGGATTCATGGGCGTGTGCGAAGTCGAGTACCAGAACGGCATGTATACATGGAGCAAATGCTACAATGCCATGGAGAGCAGTCTTATGAAGATCGTTAAGAGATCTTTCTACCAGGGCTGGCTAGATAGGCTTAGATTCCCGTAAAGAGGTGATAGGCATGGTCGAAGAAAAGATCCAAGTTGACGAAGCTGGGCTCGAAGTAGCTGCACTAAAGGAGCTCATGGAGGTGGCAGTATTATTAAAGAAGAGTGGAATGCTAGGTATGGTAAAGACATTCCTTGAAGACAACGAGGCCTTATTAGAAGCTGTCCAAAACGATACAAGCATATCAAGACTTATCGCATTAGTAGGCGGCGTAATGGAGGCGACTCGGAGAGTTGACGGAGCAAAGATGGCCTATATGAAAACTAATACCGAGGAAACTGTACACTGTGCGTTTGAGGGACTGGCTTCTACAGACCCAGTTAAGGCAAACAAGATGGGAATGTTCGGTCTACTAGGTGCCCTAAGAGATCCAGATGTTCAGAAAGGCCTTGGATTTGTAATGATGTTACTCAAGAACATAGGAGCCTGCCTAAATGCAAAAGAGAGATCTAAACAGTAAAAGAGGGAAAAACTTTTTCCTTATCCTAAATTATTTTTTATTTTAGACCTAATCTTTTCCTAGGACTTCTAATGCTTTGATTAGTTTTCCTAGTCCTTTGGCTACCTCTGGCTTGCTTACCTCTGCTAGGAGTTTTGATATGCTTACTGGCTCTGCGGGCTGGGTCATGGCATCGACCATGTCTCCAGCTTTGTCTAATAGTGTATCTAGATTATCGACTAGCTTCATGGTTCCAGTGGTTATGAGTATCTCCGTTAATCTATTTATCACGTCGGGATCTGTCACTGTTACTAGTAGGTCTAGTAGCCCGCTCCTGTTCATATTGTCTAGTATCATCACTAGTTTCTCTATTGATGACTGGAACTCTGGATCCTGTAGTCTCTCTATAAGGGCCTCTAATACGTCTCTCTCCGCCATCTCTACCACCCTCTCTCCTTTAGTACTGCTGGTTCTGTCGCCTTGAAGTAAGCTCCGAATAGTGTTCTCCACTTCTCTGGGTCTCTAAGGCTGCTCCAGTAGCTAGCTATGAAGAAGTCCTCCATTAGCCTCTTCATCTTGCTTAGTTTTACGTGGACTGGTGGATTATCGTAATCGCTTATCACGAATAGTGCTTCTCCATTGGTCACAACGGGACAGTTAGTTCTTCCAGTGAACTTTGCCTCGTATCCCATTATCTGGTCTACTACTACTTCTGCTCCTAGGTGTGCTGTTACGCCTGTCTTGCTTGTAGGAGCATTGTTACAGTCTCCTACTGCAAATGCGTCATCATAGCCTTCAATGTTGAGCTTGTACTTGTCGACTTTGATGAATCTGTCGGCGTCTATTACTCCTTCCTGCTTGAATTCTATGTCTGGTCCTTTGTGGAATGGTATGACTGCTGCCAGGTCGAATTCTAGTTCGTCTCCTTCTAGTGAGTATATCTTCTTCTCTTCGAGGCTAATCCTGTCGACTGTGAACATTGTATGTACTTCTATTTGGCGTTCTTCGAACACGGGTCTTAATATCTCGCTAATGGTTTCATTGGGATATTCATAGATGAATGGCACTGCCAGTTTGACTTTTACTTTTCCTAGTAGTCCTTTTTTCTTTAGCGTGTATGTTGATAGGAATACTGCCTTGTGGGGTGCTGGTACACACTTGTATAGTGGATCAGCTGCTGCGATGACCAATGTTCCTTCCTTTAATTTTGAGAAGTGGCTCCAGAATTTTGCAGCGTTCTGTGCTCCTGAGTAGAAGTCGCCATATTTTTCTACGAGTTCTTTGTGGCCTTCTAGCTCCTCGTATGCTAGTGTTGATCCTAGTGCTACTATTAGGTAGTCATAGTCTAGGCTTCTTCCGTCTGCTAATTCTACTTTTCGCTCGTCTAGGTCTATAGTTTTGACTGTTCCCTGGACTAGGTTGACAGTTGGTTTTACTAGATCCTTTACAGGCCTGATATACTTCTCTGGATTGTGTCCTTGGAACGCTATCCATAGCATGCCTGGTTGGAACAAGTGTATTGTATTCTTTTCTACTATTGTTACCTCGTATCCATGGTGTACGAGTAGGTTGCCTGCTACCAGACCGCCAGTGCCTGCGCCTAGTACTAGTATCCTTTCTTTGGGCATCTCTATATCACCTATACTCATAGCTTGCCTAAGTCTTTTGGATGAAAGAAAAAATGTGGTGCGGGGTTGGTTACTTTGCTGTTACCTTGATTACTGCTTTTATCACTCCGTTTTCTTCTGTTAGTTCTAGTAGTTCATTCCCGGTTTTCTTAACCCATGCTTCTACGTCTGGTTTGAAACCACTGTCGGTAGCGTAGATCTCTATGATGTCGCCGTTCTTTGCTTTTCTGTATGCTCTAATTAGCTGGGTTATGGGTCCTGGGCATGCCATTCCTTTTGCGTCCACTACTATCTTCTCGGCCATCTTTGTTACACCTCGATATTTATACTATATGAAGATTACTTGGTATCCGTCTGTCTCCATCATGAAGAATGTTGCTCCTACTACGTCGTCGACTATTGGATCGAGGTCTTCTTTCTTTAGGCCTATTACTTCTGCCATTAGGCTGCAGACATAGATTTTGACGTCGCCGTTCTTCTTTGCTTCTTGTAGTATCTCGTACCAGCTGGGCATGTTTAGTTTCTGCATTCCTTCTAGGAGCTTGGGTGCGAACTCTTCGAACTCTTTAGTAAACTTTGGCTCGGGCTTGTTCTTAGCAAAGTATAGTGTTGCGTATCCGGAAACAAATATTTTAACTGGTACACCTAGATTTGCGGCTGTCTGGGTGAGAACAGCTAGGGGTATAAATTTCTCCGCTTCTCCGGAAAACATTATTATAGCTAATCCCTTGCTCATGACTATCACTCTCGTTCATGTTGATTTATATAGATTCTAATGGTATTATGTTGAACGATATATAACAATAAACAAGTGTACTAATACTCTTTTTTTACAAGAGATAAATGCAGGCCTTGAATAAAGCTTAAATATTATTTTCCGCTCCCCAAGGAACTCCTAAACCAATACCCCATTGCCGCATAAAATTCCCCATTATTTGTCCGTTGACTTATAAAAATTTGTGTTTGTAGGAGTTGGAGACGCTCGGATTTCTTAACCTT
>CAYROE010000123.1:0-3638 GCA_964425855.1 uncultured Desulfurococcales archaeon
GCTGCAATCATTAATGGAGTCATAAGGCTCCCGCCACCTATGCCCAGGAGGCTCCCAACGAAGCCCCCGAAGACTCCTATTATCAATACTATTATCTGTGTCTCATAGACCATCGTTGCTACCTCTCAGACTTATAGTAGATAGCTTGAGATCATGCAGTATTATTGTTATCCGAAGATGCCTCTTATTCCAAAGTATCCGCCTATTAGTTCTCCAAACAGGTAGCTCGCGAACGCTGTACCTAGCATTAATCCTACGCTCTCGATGAATTCTCGTTTGAAGCTTCTATCGAACACGATAGCACCATAGAAGGTGAAGATCCCTATTAGTATTATACCTAGTAGTATAGATGCTGTGAAGGCATAGGCCATGTTGTGCGTAGCAAAATATGGTAATGCTAGGAGGACAACTGCCCCTACATATCCTATACCGGTCATGATAGCACTTGTTGTAGGATTCCTAGTGGGATCATGTTTTGCTTGTATATATGCGGCACTACTCATAGAGATTGCTGCGGACAATCCAACAATTAGACCCGCTATACCAGCCATAATTGTATAACTGGTTACTCCCAGGAATCCCGCGTGTACCCCTGTTATTTCTACTATTGCGTCAGCAAGTCCTAAAACGATGAAACTCATATATTTAACAATTGTTTCTTTTATCCCAGACATTAACTCGTTTTCATGCTTTTCTTCATCTAATATTATATCCTCAAGTTTTCTGCGTTCTTCTCCCTCAAGATACTTTAAGTAATCCTTGTAGGCCTGGACGACTTCTTCCTCGTGTCTCTCAAGCCATTTAAGCGTAAAGGTTAGCCCAAAGATTTTCCTCATTAGTTTTATCCTTTGCAGGTAAGTTTTACTGATTTCCTGGCTACAGTCTTTACCGACTATTTTCTTCCAGAATTCATAGTGTCGGTATTCATCTTCGGATAGTTCCTCTAGTATTTTCTTGTGCTCGGGCTTCTTCTCGTGTTCTGCGAGATACTTGTATACCATGTAGTCGATGTACTCGTCTTTACAGAATTCCTCTGCTAACTTTAATTGTTCTTCTCCTAGCGCCATAGTGGCCACCCTTGATATTCTTGTTTAAGTGTACCAGTGGGTTAGCCGGTTTCCTTGATAGATAGACTGTATGGGTTGAAAATATAAAAGAACAATCTCTATACGGAGAAGATACTATTCGTTATCCATATAGAGAGCAGCGGGTGAAACCAGTGTATCATCGTCTAGTATTGCTCCCTTGGAGGCTTCTTCTATCTTGTAACCTTTTAGATTTAAGTATCTTCTTATAACGGATTCGTGCGTTCTCTTGCTGGGCCTCCTCCACGCCGTCGGATTATCCCATATTAAAGCACTATAAATCCTCTCAACAGTGACATCAGCCAGTGGACAATTATCCAGGCACAGTTTACAATGTATACATGTATCGGCATCCACTTTTGGAACGTATTTTCCATCCTCGTAATGAACCTTGATGGCTCCTGTAGGACAGCTTGTCTCGCACGCCTTACAGCCGGCGCAGTGTGTCCAGCGGAACGATAACTTAAGAGTATCAATTAACAGTTCCCTGGCATGGATCTTTTTCGCCCCTTCTACACGGATCCTCTCTCCCTCGAGAAATACTCTTACACCAGCCTTTGATTCAAGGATAATTTTATTAGTGCTGATCTCACCGGGCTGGAATGCGCCAAGAACACTATACTGGTCTAGCAGGCTCTGTGGATCATAGGCATGGGAGAGAACAGCCTCTATTCCATTAGCGGTCTCTTCTATGCTGAGAAGGGAGGGATCCAGCCATTTACGATAATGGTCTCTCCAGTCAGGCAACTCTACTTGAAGTCTATAGGCCAACCTCTGTTTCTGAGCGGCGGGAGTAAGCCATCTCCAAAGTCCTTTCTTAACATATGCTTCTCGGAGAGCAGATCTAAGACCCAGACGATCAGCCCATTTCTCAAGTACTCGTTCCCACTTTCTCCAGAGCTCTGGCCTGGTCTCCTTTACAAACTCGTATTCGGCGTTGAAGGCTGCAGGACACATAAAGCATCCAATCCTATCGAATCCTCTCTCATATAGGGGATTATACTCGAGACCCTCTTTCCATATATATAGCCATATTAGTAACTGTGGCCAGTCCTGGATAGGACTAATATTGAGGATCTTGGGGAGCCACCTGTTTCTCCACACTCTAGGACTCCTAGCCCGGTCATAGCTCTCAAAAGCACTTTGACCAACTATGTTCAGGGCTCCATCGGGAAATTCTCTTTCAAGTAGACGTGCGAGGGGGGCTAGCTTTGTAACCTTACAACACCATCTATAGTCTTTGCCAGGAGGACCTACTCTATCGACAGCCCTCCAGAACGCGTCGCCAGCATCTGCTTTTAGTAGTTCCAAGCCGTAAGCCTCAGATATCTTCCTTACAGTTTCCCTGGTTTCGGGCATCTCTATACCTGTGTCGTTGAAGAGGAGTATCGGTCTGAGCCCGGTCTTTAATGTTAAATGTAGTGCTACTAGACTGTCCTTTCCCCCGCTAAAAGATACTATGACGGGCTTTCTAACTTTCTCATTCATTACATGTATGAATTTTACTGCTCTACTCATATAATAGTATAAGTAGTATTCGTTTGCCTTTATAACATCTTCCCAAGTAGTATTCTTATCTCCCCTAGCCCTAGGACGATCTTTCCAGAACCCGCTGTGTACCTTTATCTTATCTCCTCGCGGCAATACATAGCCTATACCAACTGGATTATCATGATTGTCGACGAACACTATCTGCGACCTAGGAGGATAGCCATGGATATTGTCAAACGTACGTCTTCTAGCTAGATCCTTAATCCCCCTATCCAACACATATTTGTTTAGGGGGGCAATACCCCATATTCTCTTAAGACCAGGTAGGCTGAACCTCAGTCTCCACCCGGTCTCAGCAGGATCCCAATAGAGTCTACCGACGACTACTCCCTGGCTTATAACCTCGTACATCAAGTCCATGAAAGGAACCTTGTTGAATAGGATAACTCCTTTCCCTCTAAACTCCTGGAATCCCTCCAGGCCCCCTATTTCACGACTATAGCCTCGTTCTAAGATCTCTAAATCATGTTTAAACGCGGGCCTAGCATCTCCCGGCTCAGTAATATAGAGCCTAGTAGGGCTTCCATCTCCAGGACATTCGTCTCCGAGCATTGGTACGTTGAGTTCGGGACACCAGTAGAGTTTAACTTGTACGGGCCATCCCCTGCTACGAGCCTTTCTCTTTTTCGTCATCAGCAATACTTCCTATTTCATTATCTGGGCTCTTCTTTTTCCAATGATCGAATGTATTCGATTAGATAGGGCCCTAATATAGCAATATACGTATCCGGAGATTCATCCAGGGATAGTAATAAAATCTCTAGGATTCCAGAGTATATGCGGGGTATAGTCTCTTGAAAGTATTGGTAATCGAGAGTAGAAACGGGGAAATAATAGAGTCAAGGATAGTAGAAGACGACTATTTCAGAATAGTAAAGGAAGTAACAAGAGAAGCACTAGAAAAATGGTCACCAGACAAGAGCGACCTTGTAGCTGTAAGAGATGTCTGGGACATAGAAATCGACGAATCCATAGGAAGGGATCTAAAAAAGAAATTCGAAG
>CAYROE010000124.1:0-3624 GCA_964425855.1 uncultured Desulfurococcales archaeon
ACTCGTGGGAGCCGAGATCGCTTCCATCAGCTAATTCAACCAGCCTAGCTGCAACTGGGCCAAGCTCTCTATGCTTCTCTAAAGCCGCTAGTAATCTATCCTTATCAACGCTCCTTGTTATAACCCATGTTTTCCAGACTGGGTCATGAAATATACCTGCTAACCCCGCCAGGAGAAGCCTCTCCTCCCCAGATGTGCTGAAAACAGACACTCCTAAAACACCCCTATACTCTTCTCCCATGGAACGACCGGTTCCCAGGCCTACGGCCTCGAGGTGGATGTCTGTCATCGTTGGGAGCGGGTATAAAGAGGGCGAGAGACCTAACGTCTCGCATAGGCTCACCACTGAAAATATCCATAACATTATATCCTTTACCGCTCCTAGCAGCGAACCCCTGCCTAAACGCAGCAACCACGAGTGTTGCAACAGCCACAGCATACTGATACAGGCAAGAACACTTCCCGTCCTTTATCCCGCACTTTACATCTACGCCAAGTATCTTCTTTACGAGCCTCTCTACAGATCTCGTGTCTATAACCAATTTCTCCTGGTCCTTCTTCCACGGACACCTTATTCCTGCTACAAGGCGGAAAACCGTTCCAGGAGCAATGACAATGTGCTGTATAGGTGTCGGATTAGCGTCAGTCTCAGATTCTACAACTTCACCCCCTTCATAATAGTGAGGGTTAACAATTCCACCCGTTAAGATGAGGCAAGGATGACCCGTAGACTCGTCACAGCCCACAGGATACATGTCGAAAAATGATATCAAACTAGACCCTTTCTCATTGCTATCCCCAAAGAAAACATCAACTAGCCAGTCTTCGTTGCCATCTCCTAATAGTTTCAGGGAATAAGACCTAACAGCACCTTTCACAGTGCTAGCAGGATAATATGGGAGACCAAGCAACCAATCAAACGATAACCCCACCTCGAACACCGACCTAAACAACCCACTACCTGTCCCAACAATTCCTGGTGCTTTTAAGATAAAGGATACTTTCAAAACAGCGTCAAAGCCGTGGTCCTCGTTCTTGAGCGACTCATAGATATTATCTAATATTTTATCTGCCATATCTAAACTGTTCCATAAGTACAATCTCCATGTTGATTCGTCATGATTATCGATTATTGTAGAAAGTATATTATCTTTTATTATTTTTCTAACTTTTTCTCCGTTTATTTTTTCGTTTATTAATGACTGATTATATAATTCTAGGTATTTCTCTAGTATTTGGTGAAGTAGGAAGCCTCCTGCCGGATAATTATCTCCTGGCACTCTTCATCCCCCTAATGCTTTTTAATGCATGGATATAGTTTTGATATGTTATATTCAGAAATTCAATATACTTCTTTTTGTTTGAGAAATAGCTTGATAGAGTTTCGATACCTCTATTCTCATATATTTTTCTAACGCCTAGTTTTGTGACATCATTAATCTCAATGCCAGAAGTGAATCTGACATATTTAAGGCTAGGGGCTATTGTTTTTCTTAGGTCTCCCGAGGGGAAGCCTAGTACCACTATATTATTATTCAATGGAAAAGCTGATATGAAGCTTTGTCTGCGTCCCTCACTTATATTTGCTTCACAATCATTAGTAGTTTTCTTGCTGCCGACAATATAATATCCTGTCCTTACTTCGCTCTTTCCTCTAGCTTTTTTAATAAATTTTCTCCTCAAACAGTTCTCCTCTACATGTAGTGGTTTAACAATGGTTTTTCCATTCCTGGGAAGCCCCAAGGGCCATGTATGAAGCTCTCTCCCACTTAGTCTATAATTCCCTCCTTTCCATGACATTTTTGTTGCCGCATAAAATATGCTCCCGAGACTTCCTACTATGTCATTATTTATTATAGGTATTGTTTCATCTAAGAAGAGGGTTGACAAGGTTTCTACTGGGAGAATTGGAATCGAGCTATCATAGACGAGGTCCTCGAGATCGATTTTTCTATTTGGCGAGGCTGTCTTGCTATATGCATTTTTAATGAATCGATATAACAACTCTAGCAGATTTTTCACTGAGATCTTCTTCTTGGTTAATTCCTCAATAATTTTGTAAATATTATGATCACTTATTATGCTTTTTTCGAGTATGGGCATAAACCTTCCAAATCCCCTTGTCGTTCCTCCTCCTAGCCCTAGTATAGTCGGGACAATAATCAATGCATACAAACCTGCCTTGATAATGTTCTCAGAAACGTCACTATTGATTGCTCTATATTTTCTAACATCGTCGATGCAAATTGACAGTCTGAAATCTAGCAGTTCATTTCTACTGGATATAGGATATCTCATATAATATCTTTTATTAAAAGATTTACCAGACAAATAGTATTCATCTTCTTTTACCAAGAAGAAATAATTATAAGATCCGATACGTTCAATTATAGAATTTATAGCTAGAATCATGTTGAATCTATTTTTTCCCAATAGATCTTTGCCAGGTCTGTATTTGTTGTTTTTCGGGAACCATGATTTATTATAAATATAGAAGGAATTGTCTGAGAACCATTTTCTTGACTCTAGAATTATCTTCTTGAGATCTATATCCTGGGGATCCCTCGGTATATCGTTTCTTCGTCTAGTTAGTTTCCTGGGACTATGTGGTTCTACGCATACCTTGATTATTCCCTTCCATGGGACGCCTCCAGAAGAATTGCCCTTATTACCACCTCGTACAGTGCCAAATAAGAACTCAACCGCCCCTAGTCTAATCTGTCTATTAGAATCTTTTATTATGATTGGAATATCTTTTTCTGCTTCTCTGTGTGTTTTTGCTCCTGTAGCGGTTGCTATCGCTACTCTCAACAGCCATCTTGTTCTTCCAATAATTTGTTGCGCTGTGGGCATTCCAGTTAGGTATGCTCCAATGTACTTTCCATCTATCGGGTTCTTTACTAGCTTATAGGTCTCGCCTGTGAAGTCTCCTATTAGTGATGGAGATACAGGTTTATAGTGTATCACGGCGACGAGATCTCTCTCATAGAGCCGGCTTGCTCTTTCAGCTACTTGTTTTGATTTTTCAACGTCTTTTGTTAGATCAAGTGCAAGGATGGTCATAGCGAATCTATCCCTCCTCCTCCCAGAGCGATTCTGCTGCTCTCTTCAAGCTTATAAGATACTGTTCGATAGACGCCAGTGCCTCTATTTCTCGTACACCTTCACTGCTATTCCTTAGATCAAGGAGACTCCCAATGGCTTCATGGATGTCTTGGGGCATTTTGTCAAGATATCCTAGCTGTACCAGTGAGCATATTATTGCGGCTGATACCACTGCATATGAGAATTTTCCATCGTCCAACTTCTCCTTGTTCATATCGGTGCTTTGCTCCACACTGCTTTCTCCACTTATGCACGAAAGAGTTCTCGCCGCGTACTTGTACTCGTATGCTCCTGTCTTAGACAAGTAGAATAGGAGACCTGGAACCAGCCCCGACTCCATTATAAGTGATGGAATCTCACGGGCCCGGGATCTGATCTTTGACAAGTGCTTGGAAGTCATCTTCTGTTCATTGCTTGAGGCGGCTCCATCTAATGCGAGTATATGTCGGAGCGCTAACTCTACCAGATCAACCTGCCCCATAGTCATAGCCTACCCCCACGGGTTCAAGACTAGAGCAT
>CAYROE010000125.1:0-3602 GCA_964425855.1 uncultured Desulfurococcales archaeon
CGCCAATTATGTAGCTCGCTGCATAAGATGTTGCTATTCCGAAGAATAATCCTATCAGAGATAATGTGCTGCTAGGCTTTGTACGCAGGTATTCGTAGGCTAGCATTACTCCTAGTATAGGGCCTAGGAGTACACCGTAGCTCGATGCAAAGGCAGTCACATAGTTTACTATTGCCTGGGCGTTTTCTAGGAGGTACCATGGCGCTAGTAAGATTCCCGAGAGTCCTGCTAGGATTGCTGCTCT
Source organism: uncultured Desulfurococcales archaeon (assembly GCA_964425855.1). Classification (GTDB taxonomy): domain Archaea; phylum Thermoproteota; class Thermoprotei_A; order Sulfolobales; family Acidilobaceae; genus S143-63. The sequence goes on from CAYROE010000125.1 coordinate 245, forward strand.
TTTCTTGTCTATTGAGAAGACCTCCTCGATGAGGTCTGCGAGCGCTGGTAGGTTCGCTGAGAGATCGGTTGTCCATGGAGCAAGGAACGCGAATAGTAATCCGAGTAGGACAGGAATGGTTCCTGGAGCCGCGTTAAGTATTATTTCATGTGGCAGGACATAGCCGGTTTGAAGGGCTAGCCGGTAGCCTAGGTAGGTTCCTACGAGTTGTCCTCCTAGGAGTCCTAATAGTGCGCCTATCCATACTGTTGTCCAGTCTCTTGCCCCCTTGCTTAGATCAGATATGTTAACTGCTACGGTCGCCCACCAATTAGTCTGTACTGCGAGATACGTTAGGAATGCAGCACTTGTTAGTCCTACGCCCAGGGAAACGTTGGTTGTCGGCGTTGGCTGCTTGGACATCCATAACGCTAGCCATGCAAAGTATAGGAATAGTGCTGGGCCCGCCAATTCCGCTGCCCTTCCTATGCCTTTCACTCCTTTCCTGAAGAACACTATGATTAATGCGATGTACAAGGCTAGAGCTAATGGTAGGTAATAGTATGCTCTGCTGACGATGTCTGAGCCAGTATATCCTGCTATGAATAGTGCAATGATTACTATTGCTAGTGCTCCGTTGAACGCTTCTACTCCATACCATAGGGCTCCTACAAGTCCTCTGAGGAAGACTGGTATCTTGTAGAATTTCCCGAAGATTCTCTTTGCCTGTGAACCGAATCCTTTTCTTGACTCTACCCCGTACTTCCCGTTGAGCGCTAGTAGTATTACGACTATAAGGTTCCCTAGAAAAGCTCCCAGTAGTGCCTCTCCGAGGTTTAATCCGCTCCCATATGCTATTGGTCCTAGGAAAAACAATGGGAGACAAGCGGCCATCGAGAACATTAAGAGAGTAAACCGGATACTTCCCATCGTGTATTGTTTCCGGCCGGGTTCGCCCGTATCCATAATGCCCGACCATACAAGGACTCTTAAAACACTATTTAAGGGTTTTCATCAAGTTTACAGGATCATTTAAACATCTAGAATAGTCTATTCCATTAAGAGAGAAGGAAGGCGATCATGTACGTTATAGCGTTGCTCAGGAGCCCACCTAGTAGAAGGGCTTGGAACGTCTTCTTCTTATCCAACCCAAATAAGAACGATGCCAGAGAGCCAGTCCACACACCTGTACCCGGTAGCGGGACCGCGACAAATATAATGAGCCCGGGGAACCCATACTTGTCCATATACTTGGAAGCACGTATCCGCGTCCGCTCAACGTATCTATGATAGAATCTATTGATAAATCCGAGTAATCCTCCCCTATTATCCCATCTTCGTACGAGATCATCTATAAGGTAGAGTACCTGTGGTAGAACTAGCGACAGTGTTAATACTCCTAGGCTTGCTATAAAGAGGGCCTCCCCGGGAGTAAGACCTAGCGCTACTCCTGTTAGTAGCGCGTATCGTCCTTCAAAGCTTGGAACGAGGCTCAGCAAGTACACGTATAATATAGTGTTTAGCTCGACCAACCAAGTTCCCTCTCAGAAAATATCGTTGAGGTACTCTTCTATAATACCAGTATACGGCTTAATCCTGTCGATAAAGTCCCATGCTTCGTCCTCAGTCAATCTATGTCTGCTAACTAGCCTTCTCCAGCCACCACCCTGCCATCGAGGAATGACATGTACATGTACATGGAACACTTCTTGCCCGGCAGGCCTCCCACTGTTCGTTATAACATTTACTCCTGGAGCACCCATCTCGTTTCTAAGAATTCTGACAAGTGCAGCAGCAACCGCAAACAGCTTCGCCGCTACCCTGGGAGGAGTATCATGTAGGCTTTCATAATGATCATCTGGAACAATAAGCATATGGCCTGTCTCGACAGGATATATATCTAGGAACACGGAGACGCCATGACCCCTATAGACGAAGTACGCGGGTGCATCTCCCCTAACAGTCATACAAAATATACAGTTCTCCATATCCTAATGCCACCCCTGCTAACCATTAAACATAGCCTCCTAAATAAGACGCATGCTAGGTATATCTAGAACAGTGATATAAACAGGGGAGGCCTACCAAAGAGTATACTCCTCTTAGAAGTCCATTCGCTTTTAAGTAGTCTAGTTATTTCCTCAAGGCTCTCAGGAGATAAATGCACGGGGACAATCAATCCCTCCCCCCTATTTGATAACCGGAGAAAGTCCTTAACAGATAAGTGATACTCGGTTTCTCCAGCATGGCGAGATGAGAGAGTTGCCTCAACCAATACTATTTTGGATTTTGAAGCTATTTGTTCTAGGTCATCGGTGTGTCCTGTGTCACTTGTGTAGAACATAATATACTGGTTGGATCTTGATAATATGATTCCATAGGTGGGTACACTATGTTTGGCCCGCCATAGGTACATTGTGTATTCTCCTATCTTATAGGAGTCGATAGACTTGTAGTTTATTCTTGCCTGGCTGGGTGCGATCGAGTCTAATAAGGACGTTAGCGCGTCCTCTACTTCCTTGTGGGCCATTATCGTAAGTTCTGGGCATCCATTTGCTATTTTTCCTACTAGGAGCTCGAATACTCCGTATATGTGGTCGATATGGCTATGTGATATGTATACTTTATCCAGGTCGCAGGGCGTGTAGCCTAGTTGTAGGAGGGATTCCATGCATGACTTGCCACAGTCTATTAAGAGCTTGTCACTGCCATTATCTAGGAGTAGTCCTGGCCCTCCATATCCTGGTGGTGGGTAGCTACTACCTAATCCTAATACGATAAGCTTCATTCAGATCTACCCTCTAGTCTCACATTATTACTTGTATTGTCCTAGTAGTCTAGTGCATAGTCCTTTTCTGATTCTATCTGTTAGTTCCTCTATGTCGGGGTCGCTTCCCGCTTCCTGCGAGAGGGCGATTTCCTCTACTAGCTGGTCTATTGCTGTCTTCACCATGTAGTAGGCTAGGAGTTTTCTCCTGGCTCTAACCTTTTCATGGAATAGATTATTTTGTTTCAAGTATTGTTTGTGTTCTTCTATTATGTCGACTAACTTGTCTATGTTTGTTCCAACTAGGCTACTTACCATGAGTACTCTTGGAGTCCAGCCCGTTGAGGGGCCTAGGTCTCCTTTCTCTACGCTGAATAATATGAACTCGTATGTTTTCGTTGCCTCGGGCTTGTCAGATTTATTAACGACATATATATCGCCTATCTCCATTACCCCTGCTTTAAGGGCTTGTATATCATCGCCTGCACCCGGCATCGTTACCACGATTATTGTGTGGGCTGCGTTTATCACGTCTACTTCTGCTTGGCCTACTCCTACGGTCTCCAGCAGTATATAATCGTAGCCCAGGGCGTCGAAAGCCTCGATCATGGC
>CAYROE010000126.1:0-3585 GCA_964425855.1 uncultured Desulfurococcales archaeon
GAATACTCAAAAGAGAATAGAAAGACCCCGTAGGGCTGGAGGTATAAGGGACTCTAGTAGCCTCTGAATACTCAAAAGAGAATAGAAAGTTAGGTATCCTTCGTTTAGGTATTCGTATCCTAGTCCTACGAATACTCAAAAGAGAATAGAAAGGCTAGGAGTTCTGCAAGAGTGGTTGGCTTGGGTAGGCTGTGCGAATACTCAAAAGAGAATAGAAAGTTAAAATGTAAAAATTCTAATGCTGGTAAACCAAATCCTTCGAATACTCAAAAGAGAATAGAAAGATTTGGAAATACGTCAGTGTACCACAAGTATATATATGATGGAATACTCAAAAGAGAATAGAAAGAAATAGCTCACGTTTACCGTCCAGTCTTTCCAGTCTAGTTTGAATACTCAAAAGAGAATAGAAAGTTATAGAGTAGAGTGCCGCTAGCAGCGGTGTTCTTCCTCTAAGAATACTCAAAAGAGAATAGAAAGTTGTATTTACACCGGTGGATGGTATATAATCATTAAGAATACTCAAAAGAGAATAGAAAGTCATTTTTCTGGTTTAGGAGTTTTGTGAAGGTGACGTATATTAAAAAGGGATTGGTAAGGGTGATGCTGGTTTTTGTAGTATGCTTTGTGAAGGTGTTTAGAGGGGTTTACCTGTCTGCACGATGGGATTTTGCTGTGTCTTATTTGGTTTGATTTGGTCTGATTGTAGATAGCTTTGGTGGGGTAGTGAATGGTTTTAGGATTCTGAGGCCTTTTTCGAAAAACCAGCATGCTGGTGTCTTGTCTTCTAGGTGTAGTATGATTTTTCCTTTTCGAATTATTACTTTTTTTGCAAAGCCTTTCTCTATAAACCATTCAGGTGTAGGTTGTTTTGGTTTAAGGTTTTCGGCTATGATTTTTCCCTGTAGTGCTGGGTTGGGAAACTCTTCGATTTGGAATAGGAGGTATCCTGGGTAGATGTTTCCGTCTAGCAATCCTATTTTTAAGATTGCCCCTGTTAGTAGTAGTTCACCTATAAGATTGTAGATATTCACCTTGTCCCGGCATTGCACCCATATTTCTAATACTGGTCCAAACAGATTGTGCGTGTGTCTTATGCGGTGGATAAGGCTACAGTCGAGAGTGGAAGGTGCTGGATCTAGGTTTTCCTTGCCAAGCGCTAATAAGACATTGAAGCAGGTATTCAACGCATCATCCGTATAACTTATATAATATTACTAGACTATATAAATAGGACGAGGTGAAATTTTTTGAGTTATAACTCTTATCGGAAACATCACGTAGGAAAGAGCAGTCAATTTCCTAGAGGATCCCAACGCTATGGAAATCCTCATCAAAAAAAGGAATACGAAAGCCTATGTAACGACTTAAGTAATAGTCTAAACGATCTGGAAAATATGCTCACAAAGAATACCGACAAGCTTTACGATCTCATAGAGAAAATACTCAAAGACGATGAAAAGTATTATAGAGCATTGTTTGGAAATACGTCCAAAACGGCCTATAGGAGAGTCCACGAACTCCTAGTATCGATCCTTGACCAGCTAGAATACCTAGTCAAACAAAACTATGGGAAGGTTCCAATAGAACTCGCAAAAGCAAAAACACTAATCCATCACCAGGCTGCAAGAAGACAGTTCCAGAAAGGTGAGTGTGCAGGACAAAAGTCTGACGCGTTGAACTACCTGGATGAGATAATAGCTATACTCCACTCTAATCTCAAGAACAATAGAGATCCCTCGTCTATAAGCAACCTTGTTTCCTCGACTCGAACTCTGCTCGACGCATTCGTGGTTATCGTTGAGAAGAATGCTAGGAACTAGGAGGTGAGGCGAGTGTCAGATACAGGTAAGGATTCACGCATACTTAAACTTAAGGGTATTTTAAAAATACGTCTCAAACTAGAAACCGAAAGCCACCTATTGATCCAAGCGCCGAAGACCTCAACTACATATAGAATAGGTGGAGCCGACAATAGACCGGTGACTATCCAGAAAGAGTATATTTTTAATGGAACACCATTGTATATTGAGGTCCCATATATTCCGGGTTCTAGCATAAAAGGAAGAATGAGGAGTCTTCTAGAAATAGCACTCGGCAAGGAAATTTGGAAACAGGATAGAAGCGGGAAAATATGGATGCATGTACGTTCAGATAACATTTCGGACGCAATGAAAATTATCCGGGATATCGAGGAGAGATGTGAGATAGACGAGGTATTCGGTAGCGCCGCTATATCATACGACAAGTTGTCGAAGCTAGTGACCAACATGAAGAAAACCGACGAATTATTTAAATTGATGGCGCCAACCCGCCTACTAGTGGATAACTTCTATCCTTCCGATGATTTCGTCAATAAGCTGTTTACGAGGCAAGGAACACTCTCTCTAATAGACTTTGTTGCAGAGAAGTCAGAGAATAGGATCGACAGGATAACAAGTACAGCCGATCCCAGAAGCTATCTAACGGTCAGGCCGGGTGTAGAGTTTGAAGGAGAGCTTAAACTTCAAATCTATGATATTGATATGGAAAAGTGTCCAAATAGTGAGATAGAATGCTGGAAACGTAATCTCCTTGTCGTCTTGAAGGGATTACAGCTTCTCGAGGAAACATACCTGGGGAGCAGTGGTAGCCGAGGCTACGGATCGATCAAATTCACCTGGGTTGAAATCAACTATATAGACATACCAAGAGGCCCTGATACCCTGATAGTAGAAAAACAGATACTTTCCACACGCTCGCTAAAAGAGGCACTGGAGCATATAAGTAAGAATGATATCGGACTAGAAGAGAAAAGTTCGGCGGTGACTAATGAATAGTTGAAGAATACATGTTGCAAAGGATCAGAATAATGATTTTTAGGAAGATGTATGTCGATGTCATCACTGTGGTGAGACTAAAAATGGTGGAACCATGAGAAAAATAGTGGTTTATCGGTTAAGGTTCCCTAATGGATACAGGCTGGGGACAAGACTCACAACCTATACTATCAATTCATCTTATCTGCTTAGGGCATTGATCGCTGTGGGCTACGAGCTAGACAAGCACGAGCTAGTCGAGTCAATAAAAAAGGGGGAGATTGCGCTATCAAGCCTCCTTCCATCAATAAAATATAAGGACGGAGAGGTTCCAGCCCTCCTCTATCCAAGGTTGCCACTAAGAAATCTTAGAAAACCAAAGTCGATAATGGTCGATTTATCTGCAGTCAGAGACCTTCTAAAGATGTGGATCGAGAAACATGATTTAAACATTGTATTAGTAAGAGATCAGGCTGGCATAAACGACTATTGCGTACTTAGATTATCAAATGGTAATGGTAAACCGGTTGATTTAGAAGAGTGTAGGAAAAAAACAATAATAATAACGAGAGGAGATTCTAGTCATATAGTTGAAAGCTATACGACGTTTGAGACAAGTTATATATATAGGAACAGGCTCGATCGAATAACCAGATCAGCCGAGCCCTTTATCTACTACTATTACAGGGTGAACGGACCATTATACTTGATAGCACGGCTCGAAGATGAACTGGAAGACGAGCTCAATACACTATTGAGAATTCTCGGGGAGAAAGGTCTCGGTGGC
>CAYROE010000127.1:0-2174 GCA_964425855.1 uncultured Desulfurococcales archaeon
ATTAGTTACCATATGCTTCGACCTCTAATTATTTATTGCAACCTGTTTATTTTTCTGAAAAACATTTCCTCCTACTAGTTCTAATATTCTAACGAGCTTATCTATAATATTATCGAGGTATTCTTTTTCTGCCATTATTTCTAGCATGTTAACTCCTGCTACTGACGCTTTTGTCACTTTTCTCATTATCCTGGTTTTTCCATTAAACAGTAATGCCTTTATAATGTTCGCACCAATTTTTGGATTCGTATCTTTTGTATTATTGTGGTTCTTGGGTATTGATAGTAGTATGTAAGCGTATGGGTTATCTTCTTTCTTATACTTGGTTATAATGAATCTACCCGTGTCTAGCGATAACAGGCGTGTAAGCACTGGTAGTATTGCTAGGTGTTCCTCTAGTATATAATCTCCGTTTCTTATTTCTATGTTGCCGTATTGGTCTTCAAATACTAATTTATGTTTTAGAAGTTCTAGGGTACTAGCGGCCTCGTGGTAAAATTCGTGTAGGATTCTCTCTACTATTGAGTTCAAGTCAAGCTCTAATATTGTTATTTCTTTACTTAGATATTCTAATTCCTCTGGCTTTTCTATGTATAAATATGATAATATTAGCCATAATTTGAATAATGTTTTTCGAGGCAAGTATTGTTTATAACTACCAGATGTACTGATTATAGAAATTATTTCTTTGAATGGTTTATATATTTTTTGTATTTTCCCAGCGCATCCTTTTCCGGGGACAAGTATCACGTTATTATAGGTCTGAGCAAGGTATAGTAGATCGTACTCGTTTATCATACAGTTTAGACTCCCTAGGACATATATTGTTTCTACTTCTAGAGTTTCGTTACCGATAATATGTTCTAACCAGGTTTCCCCCAGGCTTGGGAAGTATGGTACAGGTTTTATCATGTAGTCTCCCATATTGTCTTCTACTATTTCACGAGCCAGTGTGAAAAAACCAGTTGAAGATAAGCCAGACACTATAAGTCGCCTAGACATGTTTTCACCAAAACATTACAATGTTATATTTAAATATTTCAGAATATGTCATAGATAGTCAGTAATAATTGATCATTATAGTCAATGTTAATTGACTTTCTACATTACTATATCTTCTGTTGACTGCTATATTAATTACCTAGATCTAAAAATATCTTTAATTAAATTTATTACTTTTTTAAGAGCCATTAGATAAACAACTGTTCACTGATAAAAACTAGACTATAGAACATCACTATTTCATTCAACAAAAATTATTTATAACAAAGTCCTAGTTCCCTTAACCATCAGTCCTAGCCATATATTAGACAATACCAATTATACTGGCCATGATAACTCTATGGTAACATATGACAAAATTATACATTAAGATCAATATAAATCGGACTCTCCGACACTACTTATTATCGGTGTTTTTATTTTCCCACAGTGTATATGTTAACTCGGTGTTCTCCCATGCCGTTGGAGGGTCCTAATCGATTGTCAATGATTATTGGTTTGAATCACTATTCTGTTGATAGGCCGTTGCAGGATACTCTGAGGTATTTCCTTGGTAGGGTCCCAGATCTCGAGGGCCTTGGAGAATATGTTGGGAGTGTTGTGTATGAGGTTGCTTATCATGTTGATCGCCGCGGCAGGCCTGTGCTTGTGATGTGGGATCTCCGTGGTGAGCGTGGTGATGTTGTGTGGCTTGATCCTATGGAGAGGCGTGTTGTCGAGGATCTCATGCTTGAGTATGGGTTGAATAGGGCTCCTTTTAGTGGTGGAAGCTGGCATGAGCATTACGCTGGGATTAATCTCGTGGGGGATCCTGGGCTGGCTTGTATATTTACTATCACTATACAGACGGCGTATGCTTTGTGGAAGTATGGGCCCGAGGAGGTACGTGGATATTATAGGAATCTAACTGGGTTGGAGAGACCATTGATGCTTGGAGCTACCTGGTTTACCGAGATTCAGGGTGGGAGTGATCTAGGAGCCAATACTACAACAGCCGAGCAGCGTGATGGGAAGTGGCTGTTGAATGGTTACAAGTATTTCGCGAGCGGCGCGGGGCTCGCAGATATAGCGCTTGTCACTGCGAGGATCCCTGGATCTAGGCCTGGCGCCAAGGGATTATCCTTGTTTGCTGTTCCCAGACTCAGAGAGGATGGATCCCCGAACTACTATGT
>CAYROE010000127.1:2184-3568 GCA_964425855.1 uncultured Desulfurococcales archaeon
AGGAGACTTAAGGATAAGAGTGGGACCGTGGCGGTGCCCACGGGCGAAGTAGAACTAGTAGGCTCCGAAGCCTATCTTCTGGGAGACGCGGATAAGGGAATCTACTATACTCTGGAGGATCTCATGGTATCAAGGCTCTCTAATAGTGCTGGAGCAGTGGGAATAAGCAGGAAGGCGTATCTCGAGGCATACCATTATGCACTGCATCGAAAGGCCTTTGGTAAGCGTATATTAGAGCATCGCCTTGTACAACGGGACTTGCTCGAGATGGAGATTCTCACACTTGAGTCCCTCGTGATAACCCATAAGGCAATCGACCTCTTCGAGAAATCTACAGATCAGGAGCCCCCATATAGCCAGGACTACCATTATGCTAGGCTCATAACCCATATAGCAAAGAACCTCACGGCAACGAACGCCGCCCGTGTATCGATGCTCGCAATGGAGCTCTTCGGCGGACTGGGATTCCTGTCAGAGTATATGATCGAGAGATGGCACCGGGAAGCACTCATAACACCTATATGGGAGGGCACAAGCAACATACAGGCACTAGACATGATTGAGGCCATACATCGTAAGAAGGCACACGAGCCCATGCTGAGGGAGGCGAAGGAGCTGGCCAAAGAATCATATAGTAAGGAAACTGCACAGTCCGCCTTGAAACATATAGAGAAAACACTATCAGCAATGGCAAGCATGACACCCGATCAAGTAGAGTTCAACGCAAAATACCTGCTAGAAGACCTTGGCCACGCATACACTATACTAGTATTAGAGAACATGGCTGAGAAACTAACGAAACCAGTGTACCATCACGTAGCGAGCCTAATACAGAAGAGCCTCCTCGCTAGGAAGCCATTGTCGGATCCTGGTAGAACAGTACTTGAGGAGGTAATAACATTACAGGGAGCCCTCACACTATAACCCTCTTAAGATTTCTTTTCATTCTAGGCTCATAGAGACTCTTCCCTTGGTATCATTTTCATAAACCTCTACGAACAACAGGGAACAATAGCCGAAGTCAAGCCACTACAGAGAGGAAAGACGCGAGGATAGAATATGATGAAGCAAGTAGAAAACCTCCTAACAATATCGAAGACGACCGGTTATAGAGGACTAATTATAGTAACAGATGAGAAGCCCCGAGAAGCCCTGAAAAAGCTTGTGAATTTATTGGATCGGGACTGTCTTCTGGTCGCTGAGAAGCCTTTAAGAATAGGGAGATGTCGACGAGAGTTATCACCCACACGCTACACGGATGTCCTGGGCGGAGAATACTCATACTCTATAGTAGCTACGCGGGGACCGCTAAGACCCAATATAGTCGCGGCAGTAGGTGAGACTGTTAAACGGGGAGGAACACTCATTATAGTGGCTCCAGACT
>CAYROE010000128.1:0-3488 GCA_964425855.1 uncultured Desulfurococcales archaeon
TTGCATGAATTGCATAGAACAATATAATTTACCTGGAACTATCCCAAATGTATTTGGACAGAAGACTAAACGTTATAAATATAAGAAGCGATGCATGGATGAATGAAACCTCCGACTCTGACCCTGTGGAGATGGATGATGAGGCCCTGCGATGAGGATCCATCAAGAGTGCATCGTGCGAGGTCTAGGTAATGGGCGTCGTCGACGTGTTGAGAAGGCTGGCCTGGATAACTGGCCTCGCTATAATGGTGACGAGCCTATCACTCCTAGCAGCAGGAGTATATGGGCTTATCAGGTACGATTTCGGATATAGTTATGAGCAGTGGCCTGGAACGGTAATGTTTCTCTCCGGTATCCTATTTATTGTTGTGGGATGGATGCTCTACAATATGGGCAGGGGCGCGACGATTAGGCAGAGAGAAGCGATTCTCACGACTGTTCTCCTCTGGCTGTTTATTCCGCTCCTTGCGGCCTTACCATTCAAGATAGCCGCAGGGATACCGTATATTGACGCGGTATTCGAGAGCGTGAGTGGATGGACTACAACAGGCCTCACTATCCTAACCGGTGAGCCTAGTAGCTGGCATAGAGTGTATGTACCTAGCGTAGACAAGGTTCCCGACACGATCAAGATATGGAGGACGTTGATGCAGTGGGAAGGCGGACTCGGAATAGTCATATTGACGATTGCAATTCTTGCCCCTCCAGGCGTATCGGCGGCTGTACTATACCTGGCTGAGGGAAAGTTCGAGCGGCTAGAGGCTAGCTTTAAACGTACAGCTGTATTGATGGCAGTCATATACCTGATACTGACCGGTATCGGCGTCCTATTATTTGTGGCCGCAGGGACAACCGTATATGATGCAGTTAATCATGCAATGACCGGTATTGCTACTGCTGGTTTCTCGCCACACAGCGATAGTCTTGGATACTATATTGATAAGCCTGCGGTTCTCGTCGCCGGTATGATAGTTATGTTTTTGGGGGCGGTTAGCTTTAGTGATCATTATAATATGCTCCGAGGAAACTTCTCCCAGGTGCTTACTAGTATTGAGTTGAGGGCCCAGCTCTCTATAACGGTTTTGGCTATATTGTTCTCAATATTAGCATGGGAGTTTTATTCTTCGTTCCATAACTCGTACAGTCTACTTCAAGTAGTATTCCACGTAGTATCAGCTTTTGCGACGGCGGGGTTCCAGGCAGGAGACTTACACAATACTCCCGAGGCATATAAGTTATTACTAGCGGTTCTAAGTATTATAGGAGGAAGCGCCTTCTCGACTGCTGGAGGAATAAAAGTCCTCAGACTGGTAATAGCCGCGAAAGCTATATCTATGGAGTCGGACTTGTTGACTCATCCGCCGGGATATGTGCCTAGAAGGACTATAGGAAAGTATTTCCTCGACGAGACTCTAGTGAGGAGAACTCTGGCCACTGTGGCCGCCTTCATAGGTGCATATACGCTTCTAGTCATGACCCTGGCGCTTGTAGCACCACATTATGATCTTGGAGACATTATATTCGAGGTTGCTAGTGCGATGGGCAACGTGGGCCTGAGCACGGGTATATCCGCGGCTGGGGCGGCGGTGTCTGTGAAGCTTATATTGATAGCGGCAATGCTTCTTGGAAGATTGGAGGTTATTACTTATCTCGTAGTTATCCGTATGTTGTATACCAAGAAGTAATGTGGGTGTTGTGGGTTTGGACGCGATGGACGTGTTTCTCAATCATTTACCTTTCATAATAGTGACTGTGCTTCTTCCATTGGCGGGCGCGGTCTATATTGTTGTCAGACACCTTTTTACGGTAATAAGAGATAAAAGGATATATCCTGTTGCCGGAGAGGCATATAGCGTTTATCTCTTGCTAGCCCTTGCGGGACTAGTTGTATTGGGACTTGTATTCTTTAAGGTTGCCTATGATTATACTTATACATCGATGGAAGTCGTCGTCCGACCAGATACTGGTCAGACAGTATTGGTTACACGTAACTGGGTTATAATCAAGGATCTAGACGATCTAGACCTATATAGCGGTATTGTAGGCTTCTTAAGGATATTTTATCTCTTGGCCGGAGTTACAATAGGTCTTGGAGTCATTCCGTTAACGCTTAGAATGGCTCACAAGCTCTGGATGATTGAGGCATTGATATTTGTCCTGAATCCTCTCATGTTTATACTTCTTGAAATTAAGCCGCTTCAGAGGATGAAGTATTCTTATGCCCTTGCACAATCATATAATCTAGGCCTCGGAGACTCTCCCTATGAGGACTATGCTATTAGCCTCATAAAGTTCTGGTTGCCGATAGGGCTTCTTATTGGACTGGGTATTTCTGTACTTGTTGTCTTGGTTGTTCGGCGTATGGCTGTTAATTTGGATCTTTTGAAGAAATACTAGTACCTGTACGAGTAGTTTTTGTTAATATGTATTTTTTATTTTACTGTTTTTATATAGTTAAGTATTATCTTTACTTGTTAGTAAGTATTCTGTAGTATTTTGATAATTAGATATCTGTTCTAGGTATTTTATTTTATTTAAGTATTAGTTTTAGAGTTTTTATAGTTATTTTAAGAATAAATACTTCTTGATATACAGTATATAGTGACTGTATAGACAGTCGGAAAGTAGAAAAATGAATAACAAAGAAAAGGTAGCCCTTGTCTTGGCTATAGTCCCGTTATTACTGCTCACAATGAGTGGTATGACGCTTTCACACTGGGACGACGACGTCAAGGTCGAGGGAAGCATAAGTATGGGAACGTTCGATATCCAGATGAGTCTAGAGGGAACATATGACAATGAGGACTCGCTGGATGTAGGACATACATCTGCAATGTTAGCAAACTGGGACGACGGAGACGACATGAATGGCGGAGTAAACGATGCATTACAGATAACTATGGATAACGTCTATCCTGGATACGAAGGATGCATCCTATTCAATATGCACAATACTGGTACGATTCCAGCTAACACAAGTGAAGACATGATAACGCTCACAAGTAGCAGTACATTTGACTGGGACACATACGGAGAATATGTGACGGCAGAGCTCTACTATATGGCAGAGTCAACACCGATACTTCTCGCACACCTAGAGAACGGAGAAATAGTATATGACTACGATTTCACAACAGATACACTAGGAATACTAACATTAAACGTCGATGAATCACAATGGTACCAGCTCTGTATAGGACTAACACAAGATCCAAACGCACCTGAAGCAATGATGGATACCAGTATGGAGTTCAGCCTAGTTCTAACCTGGATACAAGCAGTACCATAAAGACAGGATAAAGACTACACGGGATGGATAGTGCGGAACAAGACTACAGTCTCGTACTCATCCATCCCATAGCCGGTAATAAGAGAGGGAGAAGTGAAATGAATAATAAAAACATACTAATAGCCTCGCTAGGACTACTAGCGCTACTAGCACTAACGGTCGCAGGTCCAGGGCTTACTGTATCGCATTGGAACGACCA
>CAYROE010000129.1:0-3437 GCA_964425855.1 uncultured Desulfurococcales archaeon
AAGACGAGTAGCGTGACTATGATTCCATATATGAATAACTGGGCTGGCGTCGGCCTGAGCCTGGTGCTAGTGCCAGGCATTTTCCATCATCTCCAATGCCTCGCTCCTAGAGATCTCCCTGAGCATTCCGCCTCTAGCATAATAGACTCTGCTAGAGCAGTCGGCTACGATACGGGAGTCATGTGTCGCTATTATTACGCCGATTCCCTCCCGAGCGATCTCCTTTATGAATCCACACAGATCCTTATACAGTAGGAGGTCGAGGCCCGTGGTGGGTTCATCGAGCAATAAGATCTTTGGCTTGTAGAGTAGTGAGAGGATTATCGTGAGCCAGCGTCTCTGGCCATGGCTCAGCCTATAAGGAGCTTTATCAAGGCTATCAGCAAGCCACCTGTAACTCTCCACGTATCTACTCGGATCAGATCCTGTCCTGGAACTAGTATATTGTAGTTCTCTACTTACAGTGTTAAACATGAACATGTAATCCGGAAGCTGTGGCACATAGAACGAATATCTCCAACCGTGTCCTCCTCTATCTTCTACTTGTATTCTTCCACATCCCGGCTTGTACATGCCAGCTATAGTCTTGAGCAGGCTTGTTTTACCTGAGCCGTTCGGGCCTATGACTGCGACGATCTCGCCTTCATACAGTTCCAACTCTACATCTTCTAGAATAGTGGCTTCTCCTCTCCTCACACATAGCCCGTCTGTTGACAACAATAGTTTTCCTCGTTGAAGGCCAGGATCCCTAATGACAGGGGTCCTGGAGTCGACTCCGAGCTCTTCTAATAACATAGGATCAGTGTCTTCAACGGGCCATCTGCCCGCTACTTTTCCATCTTTTAGTACAACTACCTCGTCTACGAGGTCTAGGAAGAATCTGGCCTTATGCTCTATAATTATACTAGTCTCGATCGGTGTATCTCTGAGAAACTCTCTTAGAGTCTTCGTCATCCAGGGATCAATACTAGCACTGGGCTCGTCTAGAAGTAGGAGCTTTGGGTCATGAACAATACTGGCCGCAAGCGTTAACCGTCTCTTTTCTCCTCCACTAAGCAACGCGCTATCCATCATCATCTTCTCTCTCAGACCGAACTTTTCCAGGATACTTATAGCCCGTCTCCTCGCTTCCTCTTCGGGATACCCGAGGTTCTCAAGTGTGAACATTACCTCGTCATAGGGTGTAATCATGCTTAGTTGCTTGTCTGGATCCTGTAACACTATTCCTAGCAGTGAGGGGAGGGTACGGGATCCCTCTCGTGAAAAGACGTCGAGGCCCATGACATGTGAGTAGCCTTTGAGCCAGCCTCCTAGGAGCCTGACAAGTACCCCAGTTAATGCAAGGAATACTGTGGTCTTGCCACTTCCACTAGCTCCAGCTAGGAGGATTCTCTTGCCTTGGCTAGAAGATAACTTTACATCGCGTAGGACCGTCTTATCCATTGTATAGCCGGCTTCAAGAGCGTAGAAGTCAACAGTGGCTCCGGTCATCCCCGGTACACCGGTCAGGTCTTCTTCCCAGGCTAGGTTTCCGCCTGCTCGCATAGTAGTGCAAAGACCCTCGCTGGGCTACCCGTTCCATTAACAAGTCTGAGAGGAGCCACTATTATATGGGGATCCTTATCTATGATTTCTCCTAGGCCAGCAACATTTTCCACAATATAGACGCTATTGCCTAATAGGACTCGGTGGACCTCGTAGGGGTAACAATCGGGGCTAGGAGAATCAACTAGGAGAACCCGTATACCTTTTTCTACGAGGTACCATGCCGCGTCAACGGTGAGTTCTCTAATATTCCTACAGGGATCCTTGTGATCCCAACGGTATCCAGTGTATATGCCGAGTATCCGGGGATTTCCATGGACACTCTCTTCTATTATTTGCCTGGTGATCTTGTCTACGTTTGACAAGTCTATTATCTGGGCTCTTCCTATTAGCTCGTTGAGTGGTATCTTGTCTATGCTTTTCGCAGTAGGATAGAAGTGCCGTGGAGCATCGATATGTGTCCCTGTGTGTTCAGTTATTTTGATCAGGCGTAGATGGTATCCTTGCTCGCTATATGATGCTAGTGGTGGGAACGAGGGAGGAGGGTCACCGGGAAATACAGGTGTATCGGGGCCCAGAGGTTTTGTCAGGTCTATTACATTGCAGTTTTCCAGCATTATTCCTCTACCAGGCGTGGAATTTTCCATTCTCGTAGACTAGGTCGCCGTCGATATAGACTTTTGCCTTTGGAGAGCGCATGTCGATTATCATGTCCCAGTGTAGCGCGCTCTGGTTCCTGCTGCCTGTCTCAGGGTATCCGTTTCCTAGCGCCATGTGGATTGTGCCACCAATCTTCTCGTCGAAGAGTATCTCCTTAGTCTGCCTTGTTATATCATAGTTCAGGCCAAAGGCATACTCTCCTAGTATCCTCGCGCCATCGTCTAGTCCAAGCATCTTCTCGAGAAAGTCTCTCCCCCTAATAGCGTCGTACTCGACTACCTTGCCGTTCCTAAAGCAGAGTTTAACCCCCTCTACTTCAACACCCATGTAGATCTGCGGCATATTGAACCTGATACATCCCTCCGTAGCATCCTCTACCGGGCCAGTGAATACTTCTCCGCCAGGCATATTCTCGTGGCCATCATCGCTTATCCAGGTCCTACCACCAACCTTTACAATGAGGTCAGTACCGGTCTCTTCATGCACCAACCGTATCTCATCGGCCTTAGATAACAAGCTCTCAATGAGCTTCTTCTGTTTCTCACTCTGCACACGCCAAGCCTCAACAGGATCGTCAATGTGGAGTTTCAATGCATGATACACGAAATCCTCATACTCAAGGGGCCTCATCCCAGCCTCCTGAGCCAAAGCGAGCGTAGGATACGGTGCTATAGTCCACCTCTTCTTCCCCTCAGCCGCCTCCTGGAGGAACTTCTGGAGTAGAGGCCCCCTGGCCTTCCGAGCAATAGCGGGCTTCTCAGGCGGAATACCGCTCAACACCCTGGTATGACCAGAGGACAGTATCGAAACATGCACATCATACTCCTCATACAGAATCCTCGTTATGGGGGAGATATAAGATAACTGCTCCTCGCTCGCATAACTATAGAATATTTCCGTCAGCACAGAGTCCTGCAAGCTCACATAAGGATACGCTCCCCTCTCAAGCGCCTCCCGATACAACTCCCGGACAAGAGGAAGAGACTCGACACTCCCCCTAATAACGACCTTATCACCAGCACGAACACCAACACTATACTCTGAGAGAAGACGCGCTAATCTAGGAACCGCAGCCATAAACCTCGGCGAAGGATAACTCACTACATACCACCAAAAATACACAATACAACACCACAATAATAAACAATAAACAAATACGCATAATACACAGCCACAAGCCTTGTAAGCCGGTGAATCTTGGGCCCTAGAATCTCGCCGGAGATACCACCTAA
>CAYROE010000130.1:0-3190 GCA_964425855.1 uncultured Desulfurococcales archaeon
CTTTTTATTCTTGCTAGACTGTTTTTCTTGGCGACTCGGATGACCAGTGTCCAGTATTCTTTATCTGAGGCTAGTTCTTCGGCGTCTACAAAGTTTATTTTTTCCAGTGGTATTCCTAGGGCTTCCATGGATAACTTGATTATCCTGGTCGAGGCTCTAATTAGGTTCATGTCTCCGCCTAGTTTGTCGTTTATGTATGCGTGCCAGGTGGCTTCAAGGATATTGAAGTCTATTCCGGCGTTTACGAGGTCTTTTATCTTAAATACCCATACTAGCCAGCCAACATGCATTAGTCCGCTCGGCTCGTAGCCTATGTATCCTTTTAGTTTATCTCCTGATTCTAGCTTTTGTTTTAGTTCTTCTAATGTAACTACTTCGGCTAGATTCCGGGTTATAAGTTTCAATTTATCGTCTGCATCCATTTCTAGCACCTGGTACTTACCCGTTAATGGATTGGCTTGGTTCTATTTGTTTTGCTTGTAGGAACGCCGATATTAATCTTGTTTGCTCTGGTCTCAGAGCACGTATTTTCTCGAAATATTTAATTTTATTCATAATATAGAGTTCCCATGAAGGTCGTAGAGCAAAGCAAATATAACAACCTAGCCTTAGAAAACCATTTTCGTACAATGTATTCATTCTATAGCCTTTCGAGAGGATATACAGTACGACGTGGGCACCGGACCAATATTTGAGAGGTGAAATAACTGGGAGACCCAGTTTTTCGTCGATCCTCATAGGGGGCCTGAGACTCCTCCTAACGCTTTCCGCGTCTCTGTCACCGACAAGAATATACTTGATGCGCTCTGTATTTATCAATCGTTTTATTGTTCTTCTAAGTGCATCAAGCTTTCTTCCTGTACACCACCGGTAACGGGGGTCTGGAAGAGGCATATTTTCATGGAGTAATCCTTTATCTACATCGGCCTTGGTCTTAACGAGGTTGACTCCGAGTCTCTCTGACAAGTATTCGGCATAGTGTTCGTTTTCGACAAAGTCTATACCAGTATCTACATATACTGCGTATATATTTGAAGGGTCGAAATATTGGGAAGCAACTATTAGTGCTGCGGCAGAGTCTTTGCCGCCACTCAATGGTACGATTACTTTACTGTGTTTATCGGCATTTCTGCTTAGTATTTTGAGGCTTTCTCCTTCCAGGAGTTTTGATACGTGGCTATTGTAGTCTAGTAATCGATTTAGATCTACCGGGACAAGGTCTCTAGCTGGCTGATTATTGTCCTTATCAATGCTATGTAAAGTAGGTCTCTGTTTTCCTCTATCAAATGTTAACTCTATTCGTCGGAACTTGTCAAAATACACGATGTGTTTTCCTTTTGTATACTTGAACATTACTGCTACGCCGTCCTTGTTAGAACTGGTTTTAACACCTATTCCTGAGAGTTCCACTAAGAGCCGGAATCCATTCTTAGTCATTAAATAAGTGTCGCCTTCTGGATGTATAGGTATTTTTGGTAGAAGGATTCCTGGCGTGTTAGCGAGTATGAATGAATCTTGATACCACGAGGTTGAAAGACGTAGGTGGGCTCTGCCCCAGTTTAATAGGGACACTATCATTTCAAGAGTGCTATTTCTTAGCTTACTGGTCTTGGCTATTATATATGCTGTGAAAGGATTGTTTCTTGTGAGGCTCTCTATACAGGACTCATGTTCGTTCCTACCTAGTAATATAATTGTGAATGGTTCTAGTTCCTCTTGTACCGCTTTGCAGAGTTGTTCGCCACGATATCCTCCCAGAGAGACTATTTCATAGTGATCCTTTGAATCAAGTATTCTCTCCACAGCATGTTGTACCGCGCTAGCATCTTTACGGCTTCTAACTAGTATTTTCATTTTCTTCTTCGACCCGTATGCCACGAAGCATTATGAGTCCTGTAGCGCCTAAAAATGCGCCTATTATTATTGAGGTAAATGCTAGAGTAATCCTTATTATCTGGATCAGAAGTTCGGCGTTAGATACTAAAACTAGGTAAGCGTAACCCACTCCGATTAACGCCCCTAGAATAATTAGTATGATGGAGACGAATATTGTCTTGCTATTCATCTGATCACACCTTCATTACATTGGATTAGAAAGGTGGATGATTATAATTTATCCTGGACTGGCTACATGAATATATCGTGGTGTAGCACGTGACTGATAATTCTCGCGAGAAGGGACTTAGGAGCGCTTCTATTGTAGAAGATAGCGCTGGACGCCAATACCATATAATGGTTGCGCCGGGAGAGGTATCAAGATATGTTCTTTTACCGGGTGATCCGGATCGAACTGACTTAATCTCCTCTCTGTGGGATAGTAGGAAGCTCATAGCAAGCCATAGGGAATATAGAACCTATACCGGCTACTATAAGGGGACAAGGATCTCTACAACGAGTACAGGCATAGGTGCTCCCAGTACCATTATCGCGATTGAAGAGTTGCTCCGTGTTGGAGCAGATACTTTTATCCGTGTAGGAACCATGGGCGCGATAAGATCCGAGATAAAGCCCGGGGACCTAGTAATTGCGATAGGTGCTGTAAGACTTGAAGGAGCCTCTAAGGATTACGTGATACCGGAATATCCGGCCGTTGCCAATTATGAAGTAGTTCTAAGCCTAATAGATGCGGCGGAACGCCTAGGCGCGAGATATCACGTCGGCATAGTTGCCAGTACTGATACGTTCTATCTTGGCCAGAGCAGACCCGGCTATAATGGATATACTAATAATGTGTCTGCCACGCGTCTGCCTGAACTAGCCGCCGCCAGAGTGCTAGGGTTCGAAATGGAGTCCGCTGCTCTTTTCACGATTTCCTCTATATATGGTGCTAGGGCAGGATGCGTATGTACTGCAATAGCAAATAGAATTACCAACGAGTTTATACCAGGTAAGGGCGTAGAATTGGCTTCAAGAGTAGCCTCAGAGGCAGTAACTATACTATATGAGATCGATAAACGTAAAGAAGGGGTAGGGAAGAAATGGTATTATCCCAGCCTGTTCCATGGCATATAGCTGTAGGCAATATCAACTTAGATATCAGTGTATCTTTAGACTATTATCCATTGGAGGATTCACACGTATTCGCGAGATCGTCTTGGATAGGTCTGGGAGGAGCAGCTACTAATTACGCGGTAGCAGTCGCCAGTATAGGCCATAGGTCGTCGCTAGTAGCAAGAGCAGGAGGAGATGC
>CAYROE010000131.1:0-3175 GCA_964425855.1 uncultured Desulfurococcales archaeon
CTAGTGCCCTAAGTACAACGTCTGCTATTCTCTGGCTTGTCTCTACGTTTCCACCGCTGACTGGTGCTGGCTTTATAGGGTTGACTAGGCTTCCCTCGGGAGCTTTTATTTCGACTACTCGTAGGAATCCTTGATTCATTGGCATCTCTGGATCAAGTACGCTTTTGAGAGCATAGGCTGTAGCTGCAACCGTTACTCCATATACGGCGTTTATGGGGTAGTCGACTTGGCCGTGGGTACCGGCGAAGTCTACTGTTAGCTTGTCTTTCTTGAAGGTGATTGTTACATCTATGTTGACCAGTCTATCGTCTAGTTCTAGGTAGTCTCTTGCATGGAAGGATCCCTGTATTCCTAGGTCTTCTAGGAGTCTTCTTGTGTATCTCTCAGTGTAATCTAGGATTTCGCTCCATGCCTCTAAGAGCGCGAAGGATCCATATTTCTTGGCGAGCTCTAGTATTCGTTTCTCACCAACGTTCAGACTAGCTATTTGTGCTCGTAGATCTCCTTCGAAGTATCTTGGGGTTCTGACATTTGATTCTATGAGACGTAGAATCTCAGTGTCTAGTCTACCGTCCTTGACGATCTTTACGGGGGGTATAACGGTTCCTTCTTGGAGGAGCTCTGTTACTTTTCCACCTATGCTTCCTGGGACGCTTCCGCCTATGTCTACGTGGTGTGCTTTATTCGCTACTATTGCGATGAGTCTTCCGTCATAGTATACGGGTTTCATTGCTAGGATATCGTTTAGGTGTGTTCCTGCTATGTATGGGTCATTTACTATGACTATGTCTCCTGGGTTTAGGTTCTTGCCTAGTTTCTTTAGCATTCTGACTGTATTGACAACGCCTATGCTCATACTACCGAGGTGGACAGGGATATGCTCTGCTTGGGCCACTATTTCTCCTGTGGGAGCTAGTATTGCGCAGCTATGGTCGAGCCTGTCCTTTATATTGGGACTATATGCGGTGTTTCTTAGGACTATTCCCATTTCTTCGCTTGTGTATATAGCTGCGTTCTTGATAACCTCTACTGTTATTTTGTCCACCATTTTTTACACCTCCGAGATATGAAATGCGCCCAGATTGTCTAGGAGTGCCTTGTAACTTTCTGGAACAACAATTGTGGAGTCAGGAGCCTCTATTACTGCTGGGCCCTCGATGAGTGATCCAGGATCTAGGTCTTCTAGTTTATAGATATTGGATAGTTTCCATCCGTCATCGAAATATACGAGGCGCTGTGTTTGTGGTTTAACGTGGTGCGGTTCATAGCGTTTTCTACGTGGGAACCTTGGTTTAATGGTGACCCCTATTGCGTCTAGCCGTGCTACGACTATGACGACTTCTTCCTCGTAGTTCATGAACCCGTACCTATTTTCGTGGATGTAGTGGAATGTCTCAACTATTTTCCGCATGTTTGGATAATAAGGTACTAGAAGTGTGTAGCCCTGGCCCCAATATTTAGCCTCTACGTATCTCCGGAACACTCTCCTGTTCCAAGGTATTCCTTCTTCTTCCAGTATCCTGTTGGCTTTCTCCTCGAGTTCGTTGAATATCTTCTCTAAATATTCTACTGATAGTTTATCTGCCTGTTCAACTATCGGATAAGTAAAACTATGCTTGTAGTCGGTAACAAGTAGTCCAAGAGCCGAGAAGACGCCGGGCCTGGGAGGAACTATTATTGATGTTATTCCTAGGTCTCGGGCTATTTCGACCGCGTGGAGTGGTCCGGCTCCTCCAAAAGCAAACATCGAGAATTCTCTAGGGTCGTAGCCTTTTTCCACGCTTACGAGTCTTAGCGCCTTGCTCATAATAGTGTTTGCTATTCTAATAATACTCCATGCGGTTTCTTCTAGACTGAGTCCCAGTTGATCCGCTAATCTCCGTATAGCCTTCTCAGCTAGTTCCTTGGATAAAAGTAGTCTGGCTCCAGCTAGCTTTGTGGGGAGCCTTCCCAGTATAAGGTTCGCGTCTGTTATTGTCGGGTCTTTACCTCCGAGCCCATAGCATGCTGGACCCGGATCTGCCCCCGCACTGATTGGTCCGACTCGGAGTGCTCCGCCTTTGTCGATCCAGGCTATTGTTCCTCCTCCGGCGCTGACCTCGGCGAGGTCAATATATGGAAATCTTACAGGGTAGCCGCTGCCTCGCACCAGTCGTCCCATATGTACTTTTCCGCCAACCTCGTACATTGTGGTGATCTCTGGTTGTCCCTTTATTACGCTTGAGGCTTTCGCAGTTGTACCACCCATATCGAATCCTAGTGCCTTCTCTACACCCATTAATTGGCTGAAGAAGGCAACGGCTACCGCTCCTGCACTAGGCCCGCTCTCTATAAACATTGCGGGTTTTTCCAGAGCCTCTGCTATATTGCTTACTCCACCGCTACTCTGCATTATAAGAAGTTTTCCGCGGAAGCCTGAGCTTCGTAAAGTATTTTCCAGGTCATCTAGATACTTGCTAAGGACTGGTTTTAGCACAGCATTCACTACTGTTGTGCTCGTACGCTCGTATTCCATTGGCTCTGGATCTATCCTGTGGCTGAGAACTATTATCGCGTCAGGACACTTTTCCTTGATTATTTTTTCAGCTTCTATCTCGTGTATAGGGTTCTTGTAGCTATGGAGAAAGCTCACAGCAAATACCTTTATTCCATCCTTGCATAGTTTCTCTACTTTGCGAGATAAGTGTTCTTTATCTAGGTCTTCTATAATATTACCTTTTTTATCTATTCTTCCTCTTACTCCGACACGGTGGTTTCTTGATACTAAGGGCTTAGGCTTGGAGAAGAAGAGATTGTAGAGCTCGGGTCTATTTTGTCTCCCTATCTCTATTATGTCTCTGAATCCTTCATTTGTAATTAAGACGACTTTGGGGGGCTCGATACCAATTTGTCCCAAGAACATGTTTGTCCCTATTGTACTAGCATGGATGATTGTGTCTACTCTTTCTAGATCGTCTATTGCTTGCCCGATCGCATTCATGATTCCTATTACTGGTTCTTTAGGTGTGGTTAGGACTTTGAGGTGCTCGAGGGCTCCGGAGTCTTTGTCGAATAATACTAGGTCTGTAAAAGTTCCTCCCACATCGATTCCAATTATAGCCATATGCCTGTACCTCCGAAGGGTTAGGTGTGATGTGAAGTCTCCGGGAAAGCTGTGTGTTTTTGGAATGAGTGT
>CAYROE010000132.1:0-3126 GCA_964425855.1 uncultured Desulfurococcales archaeon
GGTTACTATCTTGCCGGAATACTTGATCCTTGCCTGGCCTTTAGCTTGAGCCTGGGAACCATAAGTGGGGCCTATATAGGCTCAAGAGTTGGAGTAAAGACATCTAATAGAATGCTTCAACTACTATTCTCTATTGCATTGGTAGCCATAGCCATATTAATGCTGGTAAGGAGGTAGATTAAGGATGGATAAGCTAGGGAGCATATTGAAGTATCTGAGCCTACTACTCTTGGTAATCTATCTTGGTGGACTATTCCTAGGGCCTAATCACTGTGTTTGGCTTGTGTATATTGTGATTGGTATACCTTGGTCGACTGTCCTAGTCTATTTTGGATATTTTCTGAAGAGACGTGACTTGTTTCCTGCCCTAGGATCAATCCTTATACTAGTAGAGTTGGGACTGTTGGTATATCTGAGAGAACATTTCAAGTAGGTTTGATAGGCCTCATTCCGCAGGGAAGGGCTCATCCCGTTTTGGTCGCCTAGGTGCTGGATCTTCATCGGCCATCTGTAGCTTCTATTGTTTGGCGAGTTATATCTTTCATGTTTATTTCACTAATCTATATATTAGGATTAGAAATAAATGTTATTGAAAATACATTTATAATTGAAGCTTCAGAAAATTTAAAAAGAAAACAGGTATCAATTCATAATAGGATCGAGGTGAAATAGAATGTCAATACCCGTGAGCATATCCCAGGCACTCAAATCTCTAATGAAGTGTAAACAAGTCCCTGACGCAGATCTAGCCGCGAGACTCGTCGAACACCTCTTGAATAAAGATAAAGGATCAACAATGGGCGAGCTAAGCAAAGAACTAGGAATTAGCTATCCAATGGTCCTAAAAGTCGTAAACGAGCTAGAATCGCTTGGAGTAGTAGAAACAAGCAAGGTCAAGCCATCAGGCGGTAGAGGACGAGCCAAGAAATTGGTAAAACTCTACAAGCCGATGCTATCCAACTTAGTAAATGAGTGTAAATCAATACTGGACGTAGTATCCAACATCCTTGCATAAAAATATGATTACGTGAATGCCATTAATCAGGCTGAAGAAATGTTTTCTCGCTAAAATAAAGATGCTCGATCAATTATCTTAAGCTATCGTGTCCTATAGTTATTAGTATAAATAAAGAGTGACGGGAAAAATCAAGCTTCTTCTGAAAGAATCTGTGCATATAGCTTCCTCTTCTCTGCACTGACTGGCTTGGTGAAAGAACTTACTACTAATGCGACAATTGCATTTACAATAAGTCCTATTACTCCTGCAACAGCCGCATGGTATCCTGGTAGGCCTAGGGCCTCATAGAACGGGAATTTATTACATAATAATATATTTACTATTATTCCAGCCAGTACCCCTGCTATGGCTCCGTCTTTAGTTATCCAGTTTCTCTTAGTCGGGAATACTACTTGGAGCACAGGTACGAGGAATTGTAGCCCTCCACTTGCACTGATTGCTACTAGGTCGAATATCAATCCTGGCTTTTGTATCGTGAAGTACCATGCTATTAGACCCCATATTATTATCCAGAGTCTTCCCACCCATATCAGCTCCTGCTCGGATGCGTTCTTCTTTAAGTATTTCTGGTAGATGTCTCTAGTCAGTATCATGCTTGTTGCTCCTAGGAGGCTGTCAAGAGTACTCATTGCAGCGCTGGCTGCTCCTGCGAGGAGGAATCCCGCAAATACTGCTGGTGTCAGAGCATATATCATGAATGCCATGACCGCGTCTCTGCTACCATATTCCTTGATAAGTGTATCAATGAACCCGGGCTCCAGTAGGGTGTTTCCATCCACTACAAGTCCTTTTGCGTTAAATACCGCCGCTGCGAGTCCTATCAATGCGGCTGGTATATAGTAGCTTGATACGTATACTGCCATTCCAGCGGCGCTTAGCCTTAGTGTTGTCTTATCTCTAGCACTATAGTATCTCAGCCACATATGTGGCAATAGTATTACTCCAACACTGTATACTATCACGAAGCTTGTTGTTAGTGAGAGTGGCCAGTTCATGGTCAGGAGCTTTGGCGATACTTCTCGAACCTGGTTCATCAGATCCGATACTCCACCAGGGAAGAACTTGTATACTATAAATAGACCTGCAGCCCATACCCCCACGTACATCCATACGCCTTGCAGTGCGTCCGTCCAGAATGCTGCTCTATTCCCTCCCACCACGAGGTAGAACATAGTTACTGCCATGAAGAAGAGGCTTGCCCAGAACAAGTTTATGTGGCCTGCACTACCCACGCTCAATACTATACCGAGGCCTAGGCTCTGCACGACCATGTAGGCTATTACGAATGTGGCGAGGAGTACTGCTGTGATGAATCTTAGTCCTTCACTCTCATAGAAGTCCGCAAGTAAATCTGCTGGTGTTATGTGGCCTCGTTTCTTTCCTATTAGATGGAATCTTCTTCCAAGAACGTATCCCGAAACCGCTGCCAGAGGCGTCCATATGCTGGCAGCGACCCAGAAGCTTATACCGCTTTTGCTGAATACGGCTACGCTGGTTAGGAATGCGAACGCGCTATGGTATGTTGCTGCCAGTGTGAGAAAGAGAACTAGGAATCCTACTCTTCTGCTGAGCAGGAAGAAGTCCTCAATGGTGTGTCTGAATTTCCTGTATGCCAAGTATCCTAGGCCTACTACGATTAGACTGTAGAATACGATGATTGTTGTTACCCATTGCCACGCCTCCACTATACCTCACCTCCATCCTTCAAGAGCGGCATAGAATACTGCTATCATGCCGTAGACCCATACTATCAAGCTATAGGCGAATGCCTTGCTTAATCCTCCTATGCTGGGATCTGGCCGATTTATTTGATCGAGATAAGTCAAGTACATTAGAACAATGTAGAGCAGGAATAGAAACAGTGCGATCATCCCTTTGGAATTCTTGAATATTCTTGTATCGATGTCTAGTATTTCCCTAGGATTTTCCTCCCCCATTTTACTTTCCTCCCCCTCACATTTTGTGGTGGAGCTATGGTGGGACTACACTTTGTAAATAATAGCATAGATAACATTATATATATCTTTACTATATGGACAACATATAATTGAATATAATATATACTTGGTTTATATATTAAAGTTATAAACTAGACAATACAGATCCTA
>CAYROE010000133.1:0-3080 GCA_964425855.1 uncultured Desulfurococcales archaeon
CTTAGGATTTTCACTCAACTTTTCGTCTGTGGATCTATTTCCAAGACTAGATTTTGATGGAAACCTTATTTTCGCGGTTATATTGACTGCCTTTGCTCTGTACAGTGAAATCACCGCTGCTAGAAAGGCTAATCCGATTATGAGCAATACTATGGCGCCTGGTGCTCTGGAGGCATATGCTATAAGCGCTATTGCAATTATAGCCGGTATCAGTCTTAGTATGATGGGTGCTCTCTCGAACCAGTCCACGATCTTTCTCCTGTAATAATATTTTCATGATTGTATACGTGGGGGAGACTGCTCGATGGACGTATTGTCTCGTACAATAATAACTATGCGTTCTCTAATAAACACATTACACATGCTATTGCATGTACCCGGCTACATTTTGATAGATGCTCCTGGTTTATAGCGAGTAATTTCCGTTATTTTCAGTTAGATTAAAGTCTTCTTGCGACTGTCTAGCCTCGGGTAATGCATAAGTAGTATTTCTTGCCTGGCTCAAGCTCCTCTAGACGGGGCTCGAACCTAAAGATAACGCCCCATACACTAAACACCGTATAGTTAGGGGCCTCTTTATGCTCCCGTTTGAGGTCTCTGACTATGTATCCATGCCCGCAGAATACATAGTTCTCTAGGTTTTGTGGTTTCGAATCCCTAATCTCGAATACGAGTTTATCGCCTTCCTTAACAGAGAATAGTTCCTCGAGGATATCGAATTTTACTCTGTAGCCCTTGGCCTTGCCTTCTGCTACCCACTGTCCTTTTATCTCGCCTTGCTTTACACTCGTTACCGTGACTGTCATTTTCTTCTTCATGGCTCCGACCCCTAATCTAAATTAACCAGTATGGCTACGGTGGTACAAGGGGATAAAAATGGTCTTTGCCAGCGACGCGGCAAGAAGGTTCACAGTAAAGCTAAACACTTTGCTCGACAAGGTGATTATCGTAAAACTCGTCAACGGGAGGACATACAAGGGTAAACTCGCGGGATTCGATCAGTCTACATTAAGTATAGCACTCGAGGCAGCCGTTGATAACGAGAACAATAACTGGCCTATCGCTATAATATATGGGAGCACGATCTCCGAGATACTTGTAGAGGAAGGATCGATTTTCAGCGCTAAAGAATTCTCAGAGTTCCTAATAAAGCACGGAGGAATACCTCCCCACCAGATAAGGGTATACGAGGATATCAACGTTGTCGAGATAGCTAGAAGCGTCAAGGTCTCGAAGGACGGAGTCGAGGGCGCCGGACCACTCGCTCACAGAATAAACACACTCTTCAGAGAATACATGCGGCGTAAAGGAGTCCGGATCTAAACCTCCCGGGCCATAATAAATCTCTTTGCCCAGTGACGGGTTACTGAAATGTTCGAGGTCAAAGACGCAGACATAGCAGGAAGAATAGGCAAACTATACACAAAAACCGGTGTGATCGAGACCCCTGCATTTTTCCCAGTGGTTGACGTCGAACGACAAGAAATACCTCTCAAGGAAATCAGAGAGCTAGGATTCAACCAAATAATAACAAACGCATACATTCTATACAAACGATATAGAGAAAAAGTCCTGGAACAAGGTGTCCACAGCCTTATAGGATTCAACGGCGTGATAATGACTGACTCAGGAGCATATCAGATCCTTCAATACGGCTCCGTGGACATAACAAACAAGGAAATCGTAGAATTTGAAGGAAAAATCGGCGTAGATATAGGCGTGATCCTCGATATCCCTACAGGCGACGTCGACCGTCTCGCCGCTGAAAGAAGCGTCTTGATAACTCTGAAAAGAGTCGAGGAGGCACGGAGAATAATTATTGATTATCCTGAAACTCTCTGGGTTCTACCCATCCAGGGAGGAAAATATCTTGACCTAGTAACGTATAGTGCCAAGAAAGCATCGGAGCTCGAGGAGTTCTCAATATATGGCATAGGGAGTCCGACAGTTTTCTTAGAGAAATACGATTACCGGACAGTCCTAGAAATAGTAGTCTCAGCTAAGAAACATCTTAAACCGGGTAAACCAGTTCACCTCTTCGGCGCCGGACACCCACTCATAATACCCTACGCTGTGGCTCTGGGAGTAGACCTCTTCGACAGTGCATCCTATATATTATACGCGAGGGATGATCGAGTATTTACTGACTTCGGAGTAGAACGCCTAGATAGAATAACATATCTCCCCTGTAGATGCGGCGACTGCTCCGAGTATAATGCTGAGAAAATAAGGAATCTTCCTAAGAAGGAGAGAGTAAGGATCCTAGCTAGACATAATCTCTGCATGATAAAGTACTATCTCGATCTTACAAAACAGGCAATAAAAGAAGGAAGACTCTGGGAACTCCTAGAGTCACTAAGCAGACACCATGTGCGACTATATGAAGCGTTCCGGACTATATACGAGAAGAAAGACTACTACTCGAAATACTCTCCGCGTGTAAAAGGAGTAGTTCGCGGAATAAGAGCCTATGACTATTATAGCATGGGCAACCCGAGACTCTCATCTTATCATGAAAAAATACAAAATTATACTCCACGCCTGGGGAGAGACGTGAAAAGGATTATCCTAGCACCCCTCCCGCTAGACCCCGATCATTGCCCAGAGCCCAACGATCTGGAGAAAGGAGAGGAATACGTTCTATACTATGATCCCTTCCTAATAGTCGTACCACAGGAGCTATGTGGTGTTTATCCAACTATACACGTCCATAGACCAGATATCGATATAGACAAAGGACACGCTGAAACCATAGCCAAGAAAATCCTAGAATTCCTAAAAAATATACCAGGGATAAACAAGTATAGTGTGATAATACTTCAATCAAATACTTATAGATCGCTCTCCGAGGATCTTGAACGGTTCCTAAAACAATTATAGGAGGAATCCTTTTGGCCCTTCCTACATATAGATTCCCTTGTGGCGGTCACTTTCGTCCTCTTCCTCGGTTCTACCCGATAACATTGGGCCGAACATTTCCATGAGGCGTTCTCGCTCAATTTTCCATTTTTCTGCGTATTCTTCTAGTAGAGTTGTATCTATCTCCACGTTGAGAATTTCTCCTGCTACTACACGTACAC
>CAYROE010000134.1:0-3005 GCA_964425855.1 uncultured Desulfurococcales archaeon
GAGACCCTCCAAAGTAGTGGGTCTCGACAAGTACTCTAACAAGACCCTATATCTCTACATGATCGGATCACAATACTTGGAGAACGAGGAGGGCTGATCAGTATTGACGGTGCATGCCTATGGTAGGAGTCCCGAGGAAGCGATAGCAGACGTGATGAAATGGATGTATAGGAGGGGCCTTGTACAGATACGAGGAGGAAATGCTAGTATAGTAGATAGGAGTAGTGGAAGAGTATTCATTAGCCCGACAGGAGTCCCCAGAAACCTTATGGATCCAAGCCATGTAGCCATCCTAGAATTAGACTCGGGGAGGATCCTCCGAGGAGAGCCGAGTGGAGAATGGAGAATGCACCTAGAAGTCTATAAGAAGCGTGGCTACGAGGTTTCAGCTGTTCATGCGCATCCTAAGCATCTATTGCTTATTGATAGACTAGGATACGGGCTCGACCTATCTCTTTTGACAGAGGCAAAAATCCATACCAGATGTATTACCCGTGTTCCTCCTCTACCACCGGTTAGCCCCGAGCTCGCTAAAGAAGTAGGGAGAGTCCTCGAAGAGACCGAGTGCAATGTAATAATATTAGAGGGCCACGGCGTACTCGTCACCAGTGATAAGAGCATATACCATGCACTGGATCTCCTAGAGGCCATTGAGGACACAGCATACATGAGCCTTAAAGTTAGAGAACATAATCCTAGGCCCTCATAGCCAGGGGATTCTTCACCGATCCGCCGATGCAGGCTCCCAACGGTCTGTCATCGGGCCACCACATTATATGATACTACACGCTCCCGAGATAATAGTCTATTCGTCTCAGGATATGATCCTAGGAATAATATCCCCTAATACCAGCTAGATAATATAAGGGTGCACAATATGGCTCCTCGCACTGTATTCATATCAGTAGACGCAGAAGGAATGCCCTACGTCCCTTACAGAAAGATGCTCTCTCCTGGTGACCCACTCTACAACGAGCTGAGAGACATAATGACACGTGTCACACGTATCACCATAGATGCATTACACGACATGGAAGTCGAACACATAATAGTAGCAGACAGTCACGGGTCAATGGTAAATCTAAGGCCCCTGGAGATGCCGGGATACGTCGAGCTCATAAGAGGATTCCCACGGAGCCTAATGATGGTTACAGGAGCTGATGAAGCCGACGCAGGCATATTCCTCGGATACCACAGCAGTCCCGGCGTAGGAGGAGTCCTAAGCCACACCTATGCAGGGAGAATCGTGCAACGTGTAACAGTCAACGGATATAGTGACGTAACCGAATACTACCTGAATCTACTTGCACTAGGAGAGATGGGCGTGCCATTGATAATGGTCGCCGGAGATTCTGCCCTGGAGCTATGCGTAAAAAGACATACTCCTTGGGCAGTATTCTTAGAACTTAAGAAGCATGTATCGACATTGGCGGATAGGAGCATTGGTTGGCCACAGATAGAGTATCGCTTGAAGAAAGCAGTCGAGAAGGCTATCGAGATATATGAGGAGGGTGAGGCGAGGCCTGTGAGGCCGGAGAATCCGGAAATATTATTAGAGCTTAAGAGGCCGTGGCATGCTGATATAGCCGAGCTGTATCCCTGTGTTGAGAGGATCGACGGAGTAAGAGTAAAGTTAGCATGTGATAACTATCTCGACAATCTCAAGTTAATGGAAGGAATAATAATAGCGGCCTATAGCCTAGAACGCTAATAATATATTTGAAAATGGCGTATGCAGTTTTACTAGTTGTTTCCCTAGGGGTCTAAGTCCTACCTATACCCTTAACCCCGTGTAGTCTTGCTTTTCTCACTGCCTTTCTCGATAATACATGTACCGTAACCAAGAGTACACCAATGTATACTAGTGTTACAATTGTCTCCCCTTCTAGTCCTAGATATGGTTCTGCTTTGTTCACTGCGTATCTCATGATCTCTGAGGGATGACTATAAGGTATGACTATGGCAATGGGCTGCAACACGTCGGGCAGTCTATTTATGGGGACCGCCACTCCTCCGACGATGAACAATAGGAAGCTTACAAGGTCTAGTAGTGGTGCAGGGACACTCGTGTATAGGCTGAGGTATGCGAGGATTAGGCCATAGAGTACTGCTATTAAGAGAATCGATACTAGTGAAGCGGCTAGTAGTAGTGGGACTTCTGCTCTGAAGGCTGGGTACCCGGTTATGTATGTTAGGAATAGTG
Source organism: uncultured Desulfurococcales archaeon (assembly GCA_964425855.1). Lineage (GTDB taxonomy): Archaea > Thermoproteota > Thermoprotei_A > Sulfolobales > Acidilobaceae > S143-63. The sequence continues at coordinate 2,204 of CAYROE010000134.1, forward strand.
CGGCGACTTCTCCTATTACGAGCGACTCTACTACGGTAGGGATAGCCCGGAGGCCGAGGAACAGGTTATGGTCTACTCCTGCGAGCTCATGCTCCTCGTAGATACCCATATTGGTATAGAACCTCATCCAATTCCCAATTGTCCATACAGGCCCAGAAATAAGGCCCCAAGCTATCATAGCCCAGAAAACCTGTGGAAGGAGTACCGGGTACTCTGCGGGATTCATGAAGACGAGTGCGCCCAGCAAATATATTGTCAGCCATAGAAAATCAGTTACACCCCAGGTTATCAGGTCCCAAATATAACGCTCCGTCCTCTTAATATGGAGCCATAGCATAGTATAGAGATCCCTTACCTTCCCATTCTTAGGCAAGGCTAGTACCCTCTTTCTCTAACCTTCTTCTCGCCGAGCCTGCTAGCCACGTAGCCGACAAGGTTATAGGCAACTATCATCGCTGACAAATTATAGGTGGCCATTATTAGCCCTCTCCAAGGCTCGCTAGACAAGTTAACGGTCAGCTTAGCTGCCTCCACGATATAGGTCAAGGGGACTACTCTGCTCAGAACTTCCAGTGATCTGGGAAGGATTTCTACCGGATAGAATACTCCAGACACCATAATTATCAGTGGCACGATGAACGATAACAAGTTCCCCTCCTGCTTAGCTATAAGAGTTGTCATGGCGGGAAACGTTCCGAGCATTGTGAGAGGAAGCATACCTACCAAGAGGACTGTGGCCAATACAAATAATACGCCTAGGGACCGGAGACCTCCTAACGCTACGACTACTGGGGAAATGCTT
>CAYROE010000135.1:0-2912 GCA_964425855.1 uncultured Desulfurococcales archaeon
TGTATATCTAGGCCACAGAGATGTGTTATAGTCAGGGAAAAAGATGAGATATTCTATTATATGGTCTCTAGGATTATTTTCTATGGATTTTATGCCTTGCCGAGTATTTTGTAGTAGGTCTTGCCCGTGATCGGGCTTACGGCTTTAGCCATCTTGATTTTGCCTCTCTTGGTCTCCTTGATGATGATCTCGTACTTGTCGGTCTCGAAGAACTGCTTTGCCTTTAGATCGAAGAACCTTATCTTTTCTGCCATGCTATCTCACCTCTACTGCTCTATTATTTTTCATTTATTATATAGCGTGTAGGCCAATATAATATAGTTATCGCTGAGCAGAAATAACGCTAAGCGATAAATATGCTGAACGTATCTCCTAATAATGTATATCCCTATGCAAATTATGTTATCCAGGTACAAGGAGGATACGCGGGGAAGCAAGTTTGTCTAATACTAGAGATGGCGTACTAGTATGGAGCAGGCTAGCTAGAAGAAGCAGGGACATAGCAAGAACGCTTGGTATTACCCTCTACCATATAGGAGATCGCCCACCATATCTACGTGCATGGCGTGAAACAGTACGATTATTTAGTTCTCTTGGAAATGACGCTTGTATAATACTACAACTTCCCCCAGGCCCAGCAGTATATCGGGCCACAAAGATACATCCCAGGCCCAGGCTAATATGCGATGCCCACACCGGAATGTTCCATTACAGGGACCTCAAGGACCGCGTGCTAAACAGGCCATTCATGGGATCCCTGAAGAAATGCGATCATGTCCTAGTACATAACCCGGAATCAAGAGAACTACTCCTACAGAAACTAGGCGGAGACACCAGAGTACACGTGGTATATGATCCGCTTCCTCAAGATTATAATATGATAAAACCGGGAAATGCTCCGGAAGGGGACTTTATAGTTCTACCAGTGGCATGGGAGGCGGACGAGAACATAAAGGTGGCGGTTGAAGCATTCATACGTCTACTAAGCCAGAACCAGGGATTAAATATATCAATGGTGATAACCGGAGACTATAAGAAGAACCGGCGCCTCTACAAGAAGCTAACCAGACTATTAGAAAAGCATGGTTTAGCTGAGAGAATCCTATTCACAGGCTACATAGAGTATGGCGAGTATCTATGGTACATTAAGAACAGTGTGTTGACAATAGCATTGACAAACTGGGAATACACTATACTAAGTGTTGTCTGGGAGGCGGCACTATTCGATAGGCCAATACTATATCCATCGACGAAGACACTGGAGCATCTCCTAGGAGACGTCGACCATGGTTTCCTAAAATTCAGTATTGACAATACTGAGTCGCTCGCAGAAGCCCTTAAGAGGGCACTGGATAATAGGGAACATGTATCCGATATTGGGAGAGCCATGGGTAGGAAGCTAAGGAATCTATCCAGGGAGAGCATGGAGCATCTATCCAGCTTATGTAGAGGCTAGACTAGCACCAGTACTTGATAGAGAATGTACCTGGACAGCTATATAGCTCATAGACCTGGAAAGATTATTGGTGCCCCGGTGTTTTGAAGAGACGCCATAAACAGATGCTGGTAGCTGGACTCGGTATAGTAGGGTTGACTCTTGGAGCAATAATAGTATTTGGTGATAGGCTCCTATTTGACCCGGGACTATACAGTTTCGCCGTGGTAAGCGGTTTCGTTGCAGCCGGGGCACTCATAGCGGAACCCCTGGGAGTAAGCCCAGCTATTATCGAGTTGTCTCTGGGGGTGCTGGCCGGGGCACTAGGTGTTCCAAGAAGCGAGACGCTCGACGTCCTCGGACTCATGGGAAGTATATTCATAATGTACGTTGCAGGACTAGAAATTGAGCCCGCCGTGTTGAAGAGGGATCTTGTGCCAAGCCTCTTTAGTGGCCTTACAAGTTTCTTTGCTCCCCTAGCGGCGACATTTGTGGCTTTGACGCGTTTCGGGTTCTCCGCCGAGGAGTCATTGCTTGCTGGTATAGGAGTATCAACGACGAGCGTCGCGGTAGTATACGCGATTATACGGAAATATGGAGTTATTAGGAGGAGGCTGGGACAGCTGATACTTGCTGTTGCGATGGTAGCAGACGTGACTAGTATTATTGCATTTGTATTGGCCGCTTCAGCCCATACACTTAGCATGGCCATGTACTTTATTGGTATACTGGTGTCTCCTTTCCTGCTAGCATTCTTCCTTGAATGGGCGAGCGGGGGAGAACACGAGGTCGAGCTCAAACTCATACTCGCCTTCCTAGTAGCGGCTAGCCTTGTATCCGAGTATTTCGGTGTTCACGCTATTCTCTTCGCTTTCCTCCTTGGAGTGGCTACGAGGGAAACAGTTGTTAGGAGACCGGTGCTAGAGAGCAAGGTTATGGCTTTGACTTTTGGAGTGTTGGCTCCTATATTCTTCGTTAACGCAGGACTACATGCTAGTCCGGCTAACCCACTGGTCTACCTTGAGATGACCGCATTGGTACTCCTAGTAAGCTTCCCAGTAAAGATAATTGCGACCCATTACTCCCTGAAACTATTCATGGACAGGTCTCCCGGTAGAATTACTGCTGTCTTCGGGGCCCGTTTAACGGTGTCAACAGTGATTGCGTTCGCAGGAGAAGCGGCGGGTGTTCTCAGCCATGATCTAGCAGGTGCAGTAATCATGAGCGCGCTTATAGCTACTATTGTGTCAGCGATTATCGCTGGCACGCCTATCCCGGAGGAGGCATGATAATAGTGGGGGATGAGCTGGTAGCGGGCTTAGATGTTGGGACGACAAGGGTAAAGCTTGTGGTCTATGATAGCCGGGACTGGAGGCCAGTTTATTCGGAGGAGAAGCCTTCTCCATGGTCGGAATCGGACACTAATAGACATGATCCCGCTAGGCTCTACAAGATCGTTAAATCACTATATCTTAAG
>CAYROE010000136.1:0-2907 GCA_964425855.1 uncultured Desulfurococcales archaeon
ATGTCGAGCTGGCAGTGCAGGACAAGCTCACACTAATAGGCGCCGAATGCGAGTCAATACTGGAAGCATGCCAGGTACTAGAAAAGTATAAGGAAAGACTTTTAAGACTACAAAAATGTCTGTTATCAAATATAGATTGTTAAAAACATGGTCTAGGAATTATTAAGCGCTATACTATTCTACCCTCTTCAATCTTCTAAAAACCTGTTTATAACAAATATTATAAAAAGATTAGACTATAAGCCGGTATCACGCGCTACCGGCCAATTGCTATCTCCCTAGTGGAGCTTCCGGCCTAATAGCTCCTGATAGCGATTATCTCCTAGTATCTCATGATACTCTCTCTCAATCTTAGCTAGCAGCCCTCTCGCCCTCCTCTTTATAAAGCCTGCGATGAACTCTGCCATGTCTGGCCGTTTTGGTACCACCGGCAGAAATGACCGTCCAATACTTGCCATGCCTAGTATTACTGCTCCTACAGTATGCGTATCTACGCTCTTTAGGTCTTCGAGTGTTGCCCCATTATACCAGAGATATCTTACTATTGACACGCTAAGCGATCTCGCGATCCTCTCCCTCTCACCCATGTATATATCGTTTATTACCGACTGGAGTTGTTGTCGCGCCTCTTGGGGGCTACGGTTTCTCAAATCTAGTCGGAGGGCTGGCCTGAGGAAGCTATCGCCAAGCAGGGGTTCTAGGCTCCTGTGTGCTAGAGCTATGCTGCTTGCGTAGGCGCTATAGAGTATGCTTGAGGAGAACATCTTTCTCTCGTCTCCCAGTTTTAGGCTACCATTTTCTATTATTGTTTTAATCTCTTCTGCTTCAATAGGATCCATAGCTAGGGGTTCACCCTCGGGAGATATCACTAGGGGGACGCTCCACGGGAAGGCTTTTCCTAGAGGTCTTGGCTTATCGAGTATAACTATCTCTACTTTATCAAGTATATTCATCTTGTCAAGATCTAGCACTAGTTTATGGCTCGACGGGCATAGGGGGTGTAGGGCTATCGTTATTCTCTGGCCGGCCAATAGTAACACCTGTGTGTTCTTTCGCGTTTCTTCTGGGGGTTATTGTATGATTGTCTAGTACGGTTGCAATTTGTATGCAAATCTCATGTTATTCATATAATATTTATAAAAATAGTTTTTTAGAAGATAAGAACATTACATAACATAGGTGCAAGACCAATGAACAGGACAATAGCATTGGTTGGCATCCTAGTGGTGGGCCTCATAATAGGGCTCGCCCTAGGATATGCGGCCTTCCATAACACTCCTAACACTACTACCGGAGCAGTCCAGACAACACAGACTCCAGCCACAGGAAACATGGAAGAGGAGAAATATGAGAACTATACTGTGAAGCTCGCATACAACGATAAGATCGGGCTCTACCTGGTTGATTCAAAAGGCAGGACGCTATATTTCTTCGCCAAAGACTATAACGGATCCAGCTCCTGCTATGGGCAATGCGCCCAGCACTGGCCGGCTTTCTATACAAGCAGCCTCAAAGTATCTCCAGGGCTTAATCCGAAGGATTTTGGCGTTATAACTAGGATGGATGGTATGAAACAGCTAACATACAAGGGATGGCCACTCTACTACTACGCGGGGGATTATAAGCCGGGAGATATTAACGGTGACGGGATTAAGGGTGTCTGGTTCGTAGCGAAGCCGGACTATACAGTGCTAGTAGCCGTAAAGCCCGGGCTAGGGAAATACCTAGTGGACGCCTATGGGAGAACACTATACATATTCGCAAAGGACACGAACGGGTCAAGCACATGCTACGGTATGTGCGCCCAGAAATGGCCCCCCTTCACCCCTAGAAGCCTGGTAATCCCCTCCACCCTAAACATTACCGACTTCAGCTTCATAGCGAGGAACGATGGGACAGCACAGTTGGCATATAGGGGACACCCGCTCTACTACTGGATAAACGATCACGCAAGAGGAGACACGACAGGTAATGAAGTCAAAAACGTCTGGTTCGTCGCCAGCATCAATGAGGGATCCTAGGAACGCGAGACACATAACCCTCTAAACACAATAATAGCTCCCCACCAGCCAATTTTTCCTTCTAGTAACATTAGCGGTGCGGCGGATGGATCGTGTCGCAAGCCAGGCGAGAGCTAAGATTCACAGTGATATGGATTCTCGAAGCAAGCAGGGGAGGGCCGATGAGGGCGAGAATCCTAACAATACTGAGAAGGCAACCCTCAAATCCCCACCAGCTAGCAAGAGAGCTGGGGGTAAACTACCGCACGGTACTACACCACTTACGAGTACTCGAGGAGAACGGCCTAGTAGAACGGCTAGGCCAGGGCTATGGAAGACCCTACGTGCTTACAATAGAGGCCGAGCAGGCCTGGAGTATAATCGAGAACTCTATAAAGAGAGTGCTAGGTGATAGATGATGGTCTCATACTGGAACCTACTAATACTCCTCTCTGCGGCTGAGCTTACTATGGCAACAATATTTATAGTCCTTGTAGCCGGTATCGCCAAGAGACCTGTCGGCGCAAGACTTGTAGTAATAGGAGTAGTCTTCACAGTACAGGCGTTAGTCTCCATAATAGCATTCGCGTGGTGGAAGAACCACGGGTATGGCCCCGAGATAGCAAGACCCCTCCTAGCTTACCACGCACTAACACTCTCAGGCCTAGCTATCCTCCTAGACATAGTCCGCCAATAGGGAGGCCTCCTAGTTCTACTACGTAAACGATAAACATACTCCTAAGGATACGTGACTGTAGAATACTAGATTGCCTGCAAGCTATCAGCGGCGCTGGAACATGAAATATAAAATACATGTTAATAATAAATTAATTCTATATCGGCATAACCGGCGTCTCGCCGAACTTGTCAAGCCAGACCTTGTCTCCCGGCTCGACGTCCTCTACCG
>CAYROE010000137.1:0-495 GCA_964425855.1 uncultured Desulfurococcales archaeon
ACACCTACTTCTACTTCCATACCATTTGTTCCGAGATAATTTGCTATGTTAGGTACGTAGGTTGATGCATTATTCTGGTCTAGTACGAGTACTTGTTTCTGTAGTGCAACTGTTCCGGGGGCTATTATAGGGTTGTAGTTCGGGTTACTTAGTTCCCAGTAGTAGAGTCCTGCAGCGTAGCTGGTACCATTGTAGTATCCTATGTGTAGTACTGCATGGCATCCTTTACATCCTAAGGTTGCGTGCACAGTTCCTGCAGTGTAGATAGAGGGGGAGAGCGTACCATTACACCACACAGGATCTCCATTCTGTAGTTGATGGTTCCAGAAGTTGTAGGTTGTTCCGCCTATGGTATCAGCAGTTGTTCCGTACTGGCCGTGGCATGGTTGGCATGTATCAGGGTGGCCCGTGCCCCAGGCCTGTGTCTGAATCGAGGCCGCAAGAGCCAAAAACAGTACAAAACCAATCACTAGTGTCATATATGCACGCATCTCA
>CAYROE010000137.1:505-2863 GCA_964425855.1 uncultured Desulfurococcales archaeon
CTTGCTTATTCTTCAATATACTCATATGTAGATTGAATTTAATCTTTATTTAATCCTTTTATTACATATATTCACTAGAAAAGTGTTATTTTATAGTCTTGCTAGTAGTCTGAGTGATTTTCATATATAGCCTGTGTAAAATCTGATACTAACAATGATAATTATGAATATACGTGAACCTCGTAACGGGACTCTTACATGAATCGTATAAAGGTGACTGTGAATGGTTGGTAGAACAAGAATAGTCGAAAGACTGAAAAAATATTGGGCAGATCTCAGAGCTGATCCCAGGAAACTAAAAATAGTAATAATATTATTGATATTGATAGTAGTTCCAATAGTATCTAGTGCATGGCTATACATAAACAATGTGCCTACTGCTAACAAGCTATGTACCGTATGCCACAATATGGAGCCGTTTTATGAGGCAATAGATCAGTCCGGTCACCGTGAACTAAACTGCCACAAATGTCATCCCCTAACCTTAGAGGCTCTCATAAAGGGGTCAATAGCACAGATCCTAGAAAATCCGTCTCCACTAGATATTAAAGAAAAATCTTCTCCTGACATAAATATGTATGAGGAATGTATTCAGTGCCATCTACCAGAAAAGCTAGAAGAAAAGCATATCCATGTAATTCACCTAGGTATGATAGAGCTCACAGGATCCTGTGACACCTGCCACGATCCACACTCTCCCTCGGATCTGAGCCAGGCTTGTCTAAAATGCCATGAAGAATCCAATATGATAAATATCCATGCAGCCTTCCACGAAGATGCGATATTCAAGGTAGAATCAGGAGAAACAGAGATCTGTGGGCAGTGCCACTCATCAGCTGCTACATGGCTGATACCATTATCGCCGAGCTGTACCCAGGGAGGAGTGGAAGGGAAAGGATGCTTCGAATGCCATACCTCCTCATTGAACCCGCCGGATATCACAGGTCGAGAATGTACTGAATGTCACAGGTGAATATGTGATATGGGATCTATCCAAGGATCCAGGAAAATCTATGTAGTTGCCGCGGTTATAATAGTAGCCATAGGTATTTCTTGGAATCTAACATCTTCTATAATATACTCGCAGGGAACAGATTTTTCGTGGTGGACAGGTTCAGGAAACGAGTACAGAACTGCAATAGTTCCCCTGACCTATTCAGGAGGGTTTACGGGATCTATAGTCATCAAATGGACCTATACTATGTATGAGTCCTCTTTTGGCCCCTGGGGCTTCTCTATCTCAACCAATCCACTCGTAGTAGATCTTGACCATAATGGCAGAGGAGAAATAATCATAACTAACGATGCAGGAGAACTCATCATACTAGACGGATTAAACGGCAATCTACTCTACAGAGGCGATGTAGATGCATCCCCGTTTGCCACTCCAACAGTTAATGACGTAAACAACGATCAAGTATACGAGATCTATATACCAACAAGGAATGGAACCCTAAGAGCCTATACAATAGATACAGCGGGTTGGGCACTCACGCTCCAATGGGAGACAATACCCTTAGGAATATATATTACATGCTCTCCATTAATCATTGACATAGACAATGACAACAGACTAGACCTGATAATAGAGGCTCCATCAGGAATCTACAGACTAGATCCAGAAACGGGGAACATTATTACATCTATAAGAATAAACATCTCTCCTATCAATGAAGCAGTAATATCTACAGGTGATATCGATAACGACAATGTAATCGAAGTATTGGCTTCAGACTCAACAGGTTATCTATACTTAGTAGACCTCGCTGATGCCAATATAGAATGGAGATTGAACCTAACATCTTATAACGGATTCATACTTCACACACCAGTAGTCTCAGACACAGATAACGATAACATTCCTGAAATAATAGTCGTTTTAGGAAAAGAAGTCTTTGACTGGGTCTCAGCTAATAGCGCTGCTAAGACGGGGGTAGACGGACAAGTCATAGTAGTAGATTCGATAACAGGAACGGTAGAGGCAGTGATAGCCTCTAACGGAGCAGAACTATTCTCCTGGTTCTCGGTACCCAGTATTGCCATAGCTGATCTTGACGCAGATGGAATAAACGAAATAATCGTGGGAAGCGGAGATGGATATATATACTTGATACAATACAATGCAGGCATGTATACAGTATCGGATGGTCTATTAGTTGATACAGGATGGTCACAGTTCTCTAATAGAGACGCACCTCCTGTCGCAGTATCAGTGGTACTATTAGACGTTGATGGAGATAATAACTACGAAATCATAGCATATTCTACTGATGACAGAAACGTAGGAGGTGGACTCGACTATACATTATATATTATAGATGATGCCTTCAATGTGTTAGCTGAAAGGACAATAACCTA
>CAYROE010000138.1:0-2766 GCA_964425855.1 uncultured Desulfurococcales archaeon
TTGGCTCATAGACTCCATTCCGCCTGCTAAGACAAGGTTATATGCTCCACTATGAATATACATTGTCCCTGTTATGATAGCGGACATTCCGCTTGCACAAACCATGTCTACAGTCATAGCATCGATTCCTACTGGCAGGCCTGCTTTTAATGCAACTTGACGTGCAGTGTCCATGCCAGTTCCTGCCCTTATAACATGGCCGTAGACAACGAAGTCTACTAGGTCTTTTTCTATCCCTGTTTTTTCCAAGAGGTTTTCTGCTGTGAGCTTCGCTAGATCTACTGCTGGTATATCTTTTAGGCTTCTACCGAACTTACCTATAGGCGTTCTAACACCGTCTATTATAAAGATCTCTTTGGAGAGAACATGGGCTTTTGCATTTGTCATTACTATTGCACCATGCTAGATGTGTAATGTCGTGTTCATTAAGTTTTTGAAATAAAAAGATAATATTCACTTCACATTTATCAGTGTTTAGCCTGCTCTTCATCGTTTATACTCGGTGCCGGCGATCCTCATCACTTCCCTATTTCTATTATTTATTGTGGGTAGAAACAAGTGTGAAGAACATTTGATTAGTGTTATGTTATAGGGAAAAAGCTGTGGATATAATTTAGGTTTAGGGTGCTACGTAAACGATATAGTACATATATGACATGTATGGAATGTAGGCTAGTATTCCACTTGTTCCTTGTGCACTGTATCCCCATATTATTGATGGATATAATCCTGTTATTGGTACAAGTACTAGGTAGTAGCCTTCCGCTGTGCTTGACGCATTGAATGCTACTAGTACTCTTTTTACTGCCGAAGGTGAGAGCGATGGGTTGAATATTGTTACTGTTAGGTCATCTGGGCTTCCACCTGATAACGGTATGACTATTGGGTCTCCTAGTGTTGCTGAGCCCATTTGCTGGCTCCATATAGTTGTTATCTTTATCCTTACGCTGTCGGAATTCATGTATACCATGTTGTTATAGACTGTGACCGGTGATATTGTTATGAGTGGACTGTCCTTGCCGTAGCCTGTGAACACCTGGTGTACTACTAGCCAATATGTTGATGCCTGTGGATCGATTAGTGTTGATGCAACTGGTGCTAGTATCTGAGCTGATCTCTGTGATGGCCAGTCAAAGTATGTGAATACTCCATTTGCTCCTACGAATCTTGATAGTCCGCTGAGCTTAGCGCCTACTACGGCTGCATCAATCCATGCTGTATAATTGTCGTCGCCGACTCCCCAGAAGTTGTATCCTGAACCTATTAGTCCTACGTCGAAGCTGGTCTGTGTGCTGCCCCATGATACTTTTACCTGCAGTCCTATTATTCTACCATCATTGTTCTCTAGTATTATTGGGAAGACTCTCCAGTCTCCTACTTCCGGTCTCCATGTCTGGTCTAGTGCTCCCTTGTAGACATAGTTATCGTAAAATAGTCCTTGTTCTTGTCCATAGCCTATGACTGTTCTGCCGGGTTCGACGACGAATGGAACTGCGATGGTTAGAGGTACATTTACCCTTTGTCCATTGTAGCATAGTCTTAGGTATCCCTCATATACTCCGGGCTTCGCGTCTGTTGGGACGGTTGCTGTGACATTTATTATTCCAGTGAGTGGGGAGTATTCGGCGGTGATCCATGACCAGTCCTCGTACTTGTAGTTTACGAATTCTACTTTGAGCGGTATGACTATGTTCGCGTCTGCTCCATAATAGCTGTTTATAAAGAATCTTATATCTAGTACTGGCATCATTAGGGAGTCTGAAGCGTTTATGCCATAGTATTCTTGTAGGTACTGGAGAGCGGTTGTCTTTGTAATGTTGAATGCTTCTGCTGGATTGCCTAACTGTACGTGGAACGCGTTCCCTGCTCTTATATCATATTGCATTCTTGCTGTCTCCCATGGTACTGGTATTCCATAGTTGGCGTAGTCTATCCAGTAGCTGAGTTCTACTCCCATGTAGAAGTTGTAATAGTTGTAGTCTCCTGCTCTTCCGTATGGATCAAAGTATCTGTATGGATAGTATACATTTATCTCTGTTAGATCTCCATTGAACGCGTTCTCCTGCACTGGTATGAGGAGTCTTGCTCCCGGTGGTAGCTGGCTTACTCTTACGAAGATATAGTCTCCTACTACCGCCACATACCTGTTGGGTATAGGTAAGAATCCTTCTCCTGGCACATAGAGTACTGCCATGTCAGAATTCATTATTGAGTATAGCTTGTATGATGAGTCCTTTACTAGTTGTACTGCTCTAATCGTGAGGTTTTCTGGGTTGTCTACGCCATAAACTGTAAGGCTTGTCGTTGATGATTCTCCAGGCGTTACCACTCCAAAGTAGAGTGCAGTATCGGCGTAGCTAGACCATAGACTGTAGAGTGTACTATAGTCGTAGCCTGTTATCGCCGCCATTGTTGAGATATAGTATTGCGAGACCTGCAGTGGAGCATCACTCATTGCTACTAGTCCGCTTCCAAGTATTGTGTTAATTGCATTCACTAAGTCGACATGACCTGATCCTTGGCTGAAGGGATCATAGCCTAGGTCCTTCGCCGAAGACTTCAACAGTGTCTTTACAATTGCAGGAGCTGTTGGATAACCATTATCTCTTAGGGCCTGTATGAGTATTGCTACTGCTCCCGCTGTCATCGGTGTTGCTTCGCTTGTGCCTCCGAATAGGTCGAAGGCATATACTCCGTTTCCTAGACCGTCTATTACTCTTCCTACGCTCCAGGCAAAGCTACCAATGTTTACTACGTCGGGCTTGG
>CAYROE010000139.1:0-2685 GCA_964425855.1 uncultured Desulfurococcales archaeon
CTTCTGGCTTCTTTCCACTACTCTTAAGTAGGGCTAGCATTCCCTCAGCAGTAACAGCTTCTTCGTGCAGTCTTCTCGGAATTTGGCTCTCGTAGATACTGTCTTCTCCTATAAGTTCTCTCGCGATATAGCTTGCTATGAGTGTAGGGGCTATTAAGAGGTAGTCGCCGCCCATTTCACCAACCATTATACTGGTGGCTAGTGGTACTTTTGCGGCTGCTCCGAAGAAGGTTGCCATACCGATATAGGCGAAGAGGTGTGGGGCAAGTCCCTGGGGCTGGACAATCTCATAATATGCTAGGCCTGCAAGAGCACCGCTCAGTAGGGCGGGAGCATATACCCCTCCGCTTGCCCCGCTCCCTATGCTTAGGCCCGTAGCTATGATTTTGACAACGGCGGCGAGTAGTAGGGCTATCCAGAGTGGAAATGTATCTCTGAAGGGTATGTAGTTGATTATTTCTCCGTTGAGCGTCATGGCGAGCACTCCACGACCGCTGCCGGCTGCAAGTGGCCATACGACTATAAGGAGTCCTGCTAGTACGGCTCCCAGTACTGGTTTGAGGTAAATCGATAGCCCGTGTTCGTCTACGAGCTTATCGAAGAAGTTTTTGGCTGTCTTGAAGGATTTAACATATAATAGACTGAATGGAGCGGTGAAGACCCCTAGCCCCAGAATTAGCAGGATTGTCTTCGGCGTATATAGTACTTCGTTGCTTATTGGGATCCTTGGGAGGAGCGTCGAGTATTGGAAAAATGGTGCTGTCACGGCGAAGGATACTATGCTTGCAACTATGCTCGGCATAAATGCCTGGACTTCGAGGTCTCTCTTATAGAGTACTTCAACCGCGAAGAATGCGCTACCGATCGGGGCTCTGAACATTGCTGATAGTGCAGCTGCGATACCTGCTGTTAGAGCTATTCTCCTATCATGTAGCGTCAGCCTGAATAGTCTTGCTACGGTACTTCCTAGGCCTGCACCCATTTGTACACTTGGCCCTTCTACACCTCCACTGCTTCCTGTACCGATTGCGAGAGCACTTGCAACGGCCTTTACTAAAGGTACCTTGATCGGTATAAGCGCTGCTCTTCGATGAAACGCTGCCACCGCCGCATCAGTACCGTGCCCCTCTGCTTCAGGGGCTATTTTATATACTAGGACTCCACTTACAGCAACACCTATGATTATTAGTATGTAGAATTTTACCGGATCGAATGTTCCACGAACACTGGCTGCGGATAAGTCAGCCTCAAGTGGTGGAATTTGTTCTTGGACTCCTATGAATGATGCGCTGAGCTGTACCATGTAGTGTAGACCGTAGAAGAATCCTAGTATGAAGAGGCCTGAGACTACTCCTATTATTGCTCCCAGTATAAGCCACTTCTCGGCATAGGCGAGCGTCTCTACTAAACTATAGAATTTTCTCTCGAGTCCATCCCTAGGCTTCAAGGCCATCTCCCTAATAGACATATATTGTTGCGTAGTGGAGGCTCAGAGCCATCCTCTTTCAGCACCATATTCCTCTAAGTCTACTAGCTCACCCATTCATCATAGCCTTTAACAGTGTCCTCCATGCCTTCACGATGGTACGAGTATGGAGTTATATATTGGGCTCCTGCTACGATATAGAGGAGAAGATGATTAGGATATTAACAATTCTTCCGTTTATGCATCATGCGTATATGTTTATGCTGGAGTCGTATTTTTCCTATAGATAGCTTTATGTATAGGATTATACTATACGATGTATTAGTGGTTAATGAAGCTGAGGGAGGCTACGTATATGCTGATAAAAAGCATGATAAGACTAAAAACATATACTGCAGTACTAATAGTATCTCTTATAATATTTTCTATCAGCATACCGTTGTCAATAACACTAGCCCAAGGATACGGGCAATCCAGAGCTAAAACCTACGGAGAACTCCTAAGACCAAACGCAGAGCTAGGAACAATGCTTAGCTCTGACCCAAATGTTGTAAAGGCATTATACAGTCTCCTCCTCAACGAGACTCCCAGCGATCAAATTACATTAAAAGAAGAAGTCACCATATACGATAGAATCTATGATCTAATATATGAGCCATGGCTCGAGTCTCAAAGAGATAATCCCATATACATGAACTCGAGCTCCCCAGTCCTCTATATCTCTTTAGGAACAGTCCTAGTATACAAGTATACGAATGTAGACTTGAACTATGTAAATAGTTCCAATGAGAGAAAAATCATCATAAATGAAGCTACCCAGAATATCATCAATGACCTCGAACGAGAGCTATTAATTGACCATTCTGGAGGCTACTATCAAGGATACATACCTAGTATTAGTATAGCCAACTATAACATAGATAATAATACTCAGCTTATCCTCGGAGTAGTACCCATTGGGGTAACAATTGCTTCATTCAAGAATCCCTCAGATCTGTGGCATCTCGGGTTTAATCTACCACAGGCAATCCCTGAATGGAAAAACACTATATTTATGGATGAATCGACGGAAAAACTTCTCAAGACGCTGAACATGTATGAGGATGGAAAGTTACTCATAGGAAATAGCTCATACACGATCCATGTATTGAATAAGAGCGTAGTAGAGCCCTACTATGACTACTATGATACAACCTATAAAGGGGAGATAATCCTCTATATTCCAAGCACACTCCTCCCACAAGTATTGACAAACATTA
>CAYROE010000140.1:0-2670 GCA_964425855.1 uncultured Desulfurococcales archaeon
AACAGCTACCACCACCCACCCAACGAGAAGATTACAAGAATCCCCCACCATTGTAGAATACTTCTAGTTTGGATGTTTTCACATCCTATAGCACAGTCCAGCAATCCTTGGGCCAGGTAAAGCTTGGTTTAACAGTAATAGGCCAAACGCGTTAGCAGGGTCTATCCAGTAGGGTCTTTACTAAATGCTCCAGCTTCTCAAGCCTCGATAAGAAGCTGCCATCCATCCTCCTCTCCACTTCTACGGTCATCATTATGATGCGGCGCCTCTGCTCTAGACCCTCACCTAAGCCTCGACCTGCTCCCAGACATTGTTATAGAACCATTTAACGATGTTATTATAATTGTCGAATACTATACGCAGGCAGAACAGAGATGATACATAAAGCGAGAACCAGGCGGTATTCTCACGTTAACAGAGTATGGGGAACAACTGGCGAGCAACCTATACCAATGCATAGTTCTCCTGAGAGAGAAAAAAGAGAGAACATCAGAGGCCTAGACGTATCCTAATTTTTCCTCAAACCCATGCTCCCTTACAGGCTCGATAGTTGAAGCTATCTTGCCACAACATTCAGAGCATTCCTTGCACAGGCGCCTCTTTATAAGTTCAAGAATTTAAGTTCAAGAATTGCAGCAATCTCCACTTGTCCGAACCCCACCTCTACCTTCCCCCCCGAGGGACGGCCTACTAGGCTAAGAATTTTCCAATTATTATTACAAATATGAGGGAGTGGACCTAGGCGTGCTTATTTATTTTTTGGTACTAGTAGGTTGTGCTCTACTAGTATTAATAGTGTTCTAGCGAGTGTTCGAGCCATGTCTGGTGCTGATATATTTCTTGAAGTGTATAGTGATCCCTTGTTGCCGAGGGTTATCCTTATATCTCTCTGTTTATCATATATTATCAGCCCCGTTATTTTTCCGAGCTCCGACATTGCTTGAACTATTTCCGATTCTTCTAGTCTTCTCCCCCTGAACATTGCCTGGGTTACTCTTGGATCCTGGATATTGTTGAGGAACACCCATTGTATTTCTCCAATTTTCTGTGTTATTTCTTCTATGAGCGCTGGATCATGCATATTGAGAACTGCTCTCCTAGGCCTGTACGACGAGAACTTTGTAAGCGCGGTTTCGAAATGTTTATAGACGTCTTTACGATCACTTAGTGCAAGAGCTATCCTATCTAGGCCCTCAGTATCGTATACGAGGAAGTCGACTGTTCTCGCTTCTTTGACCCGCCACTCGCCCTCAAGACTTATGTGAGTAACGGGAATATCGAGTTTGAACCTATAGTATTCTTCTCCGGTTTCATACAGTGTTGTAACCCTTTTCCGTGCTACGAATACTAGAAGATCAATGTCTTTATCAAGATCATAGTTCTTATTGAAGAGGCGAACAGAACTATACTTAATCCTGGTTCCTAGTTTTCCTGCAATATCCTGGAGAAATCTTTCAGCATCACGCCCACTATTGAACATGTATAGTCTAGCTAGGGTTCCAGGCATCTAGAACCACCATTTACTAGTGAAGGCCTTCTTTAGGATCTTGTATAGTTCTGGATCCTGTAAATAATGTACTCCTTTAATATATAGGATTGTCTTATTGCCTATAATGTGTTGTTTTATCGTCTCGGGGAGTCGTCTTAGCAACTCAGGTTTTCTGGGTTGTGCATTTACTATTATCTTTGCATTATACTTGGCGTCTAGTGCGACCATTGCATCTAGTATCCATGAAATATTCTTCCTGAGCCAGTCTAGTTTCGACAATGGTAGAGCTATACTTATTTCAACATAAAGATAGGTTTCTTCAATGTCTTCTATACTATCAGATATGCCTAGCTCTTCAAGAATGCCTTCTATAAAGTCAAGGTCTACATCGCTACTATCATCGAGTGCTTGTCTCAAGACTGTATCTAGCCCCATCTCGTCCACGAGTGTTCTCCCAAGAACATTGATCACAATACCGTTACAGTTGATCGAGATCTCATTTTTGCCAGAGGGGTTTATCTGACAGTTATTATCTTTTGTTTTTTCTTTAATTTTCCTGATAAAATAGAAATAGTTCTTTTTTAAAATAATATCGTTTATAGTGTATAAATATAATATCATGAATTCCGAGGACGATTTTTTCTGAAGTTTAACTGAGTCCACGTTGATCTCTGCCTCTACATAGGGTCCTTTAGCCATGCTAAATCCTGTTTTGATAGCTTTTAACCGTGGCAACTCGTATCTCCAAGATAAAAATTGTACGAAAATACCATTTTATAGGTTGATAGGTAAGGCGTTTACTCTCCGGTTAACAATGTTTTATCTTATTGTTGTTTTGAGTTCTCTCTTGATTTCGGACCAGAATAGTGTGGTTAGGGCTGAGCTTAGGAAGAGTAGGATTATGACCATGTTAGCCGTGATAACGTGGATTGGAACATAGCCGTACCCGGGCGCGTAGCGGTAGATGGCTGCCACGAGCCAGTCGATGTGCAACAGCCAGTAGACTCCCGCGTAGACCTTGCCCAATATGAGGGCGTACAAGAGGGCCCGCTGGGCGTTAGACTCCTTATAGTATATGATAAGGAATACTGCCGTCATACTGGCTAGTGCTGCAAGCCAGGCTTGGGCGGGGTCCAAGGCTTCATCCCCCGCTCCGCCTAGAAGGCTTCCGGGAAAGACTG
>CAYROE010000141.1:0-2665 GCA_964425855.1 uncultured Desulfurococcales archaeon
AGGCGAGGTGATCAAGTACTGAGAACCAACCCAGTGGAGATAGACATGATAATTCTACTAATAGTATTGTACCTGCCTCTAGTAGTCATGGCGGTTTATATTGTCAATGACAGCTACTATTTCGGCGAGTGGAAAGGCTTCACGACCAAATGGTATAAGCAACTTCTACGAGACACCGATGCGGCCAACGCACTAAAGAACAGTCTATTAGTAGCCGTCTCCAGTGCCATAATCTCAGTAGCACTAGCTATACCAGCAGCACTCGCAGGAACACAGCAAACACGTGGCCTCGCCAGCCTACTCATATATCCTCCAGTCATAATCCCCGAGATAACTGAAGCAGTAGCACTAATGCTCATGCTCATCCTACTAGGCTTCCCCCTGGGCGCAATAAGCGTACTAATAGGACACACAGCCTTCAACGTCGCCTACGCCTACATCGCGATAAGTCCTATAGCCGGCAGAGGGAGAAACCTTGCAGACGCCGCGAGAACACTGGGAGCCGATCCCAAGACGGCGTTTCTTAAAATAGTAGTCCCATTAGCGATGCCAGGAATCCTGGCTGCTCTAGGCCTGACCTTCATGATGAGCTTCACAGACTTCATCAAAACCCTCTTCACAAAAGGCCCCGGATTCAATACTCTACCAATACTTATCTGGAACAGGGCTAGGCGACCAGGACTTAACCCATATACGAGCCAACCAGCGATCGCCGCTTTATCCACTATATTAGTTATCGTTAGTCTCCTCGTTGCACTGGCGTATAACTTCTACGTTCTCAAAATGGAAAAATCAGAGCAGACACAGTAAAACGTAAAACCACGTACTATATAGATACGTGGATAAGGATCCTCCCTCATAATAATGAGATAAGGTATTTAACAAGTGAGTCCTCCATGATTATAACTGAGAGCAACACTTGTATGGTGATAAGATATGACCGGAGAAAAAGTTACGATTAGCGTTATAAAGGCAGACATCGGAAGCATAGCCGGACACCACAAAGTACATCCAGACACAATGCTAGCCGCCAGTCGTGTCCTCGCAGAAGCTAAGAAGAAGGGTGTGATAAAGAGCTTCTACGTAACCCATGTGGGAGATGACCTCCAGCTTATCATGACCCATTACAGAGGAATAGACAGCCCAGAGATACACGAGCTCGCATGGACCGCCTTCAAAGAGGCGACAAAAGTAGCAAAGGATCTAGGCCTATACGCGGCTGGACAAGACTTACTAAGCGACGCATTCAGCGGAAACGTTAGGGGAATGGGTCCAGGAGTAGCAGAGATGGAGTTCGTGGAGAGACCAGCTGAACCAGTAATAGTATTCATGGCCGACAAGACAGAGCCTGGAGCATTCAACCTACCACTCTACAAGATCTTCGCAGACCCATTCAACACGGCGGGACTAGTGATTGATCCAAGAATGCACGACGGCTTCATATTCCAAGTACTGGATGTATATGAAGGGAAAGTAGTAGAGCTCTCAACGCCAGAAGAACTCTACGATCTCCTAGCACTCATCGGGACCCCAGGAAGATACGTCATCAAACACGTATACAGGAAGAGCGACCATGAGATCGGGGCAGTGGTCAGCAGCGAGAGACTAAACTTAATCGCAGGAAAATACGTTGGAAAAGACGACCCTGTCATGGTAGTCAGAGCCCAGAGCGGGTTCCCAGCAGTAGGAGAAGTACTCGAAGCATTCGCCTTCCCCCACCTAGTAGCAGGATGGATGAGGGGAAGCCACCACGGCCCACTAATGCCTGTGGGACTCAAAGACGCTAAGATGACTAGGTTCGACGGCCCGCCGAGAGTAGTAGCACTAGGTTTCCAGATCCACAACGGTGAACTAATAGGTCCAGTAGACCTGTTCGACGACCCAGCATTTGACGAGACAAGGAGACTAGCACAAATGATAACAGACTATATGAGGAGACACGGACCATTCATGCCACACAGACTAGGGCCGGAAGAAATGGAGTACACCACGCTACCACACGTCCTTAAGAAGCTCCACGATAAATTCAAGCCCTACAAGCTAGGCTACAAGCCCGTAATCAAGCATACAGAAGAACTATCAGGACCCGAAGAAATACACGACTAAACAATATAATCCAACCCTATCATTTATTTCCCTTGTTCTTCCTTAGTCCATAACAATCTATGACGCCTCCTTTTTCATGTGCCGAACACACGAAATTAATAAACGAGGGAACAACAATGGCCCAGAAGAACCCATGCACAAGCATAGCAACCGATGAGGGCATCAAGGTAAAAATTGGACACTTCGGAGATGCAAAATACTATTTCCACTACGTACTAGACAATACACAGAAACCAGTCCTAGTCAAAGTAGTAGAAAACATATACAAGGACAATGAAGGACACCATCACTACCATGGACACGGAGAGAAAAGAAAGAAAATTCACTCATTAAACAAAGACTGCAAAATTATAGTCACAACCTTCCTAGGACCGGGAGGAGAAGAATACATGAAACAACACGGCATACAAGTAGTAAAAGTCAAGCCTGGCACGAGGATCGAAGAAGCACTTAAACAAGTATATGGACCCGATATAAGGATATAGAAGAACCAACTACTCTCGACTTATCTCGCCGGCCCACCGTATAGTAACAAGTGACCGAACCTAGCATATATCTC
>CAYROE010000142.1:0-2630 GCA_964425855.1 uncultured Desulfurococcales archaeon
CCCCATAGTCCCATTAGCCATCCTGCTACTGCTATTGAGATTGCGATGGCTACTGCTACTATGATGACTGTTGCGATTACTGGGCTTATTCCTTTTCTCATGGCTGATCACTCTCATTTAATCATGATTAGTGGATATTTGGATAGTCTATTATAGTTTTCTATAATTCGGGTACTTATATGTTTTTGTCCTGGGTTGTTTTTGTTTATTATTTTGTTTTGTTATTTTTATTGTTTGTTGTATTTATGGTGAAATAATGTATATGTTTTATGTGTTTGTTTTTATTGTTTTTGTCTATGTGTTTGTTCTTTTTATAGTGGTACGGATCGTAGTGTTATTATTATTGTTATTATCGTTATTATGACTAGTATGATTCCATGTAGGAATCCTGCTACTATTTTTCCGTCTTGTATTTTTCCTGCTACTATTCCCATTAGGTAGCTGTTGAGTACTGCTCCTAGGCTTAGTAGGAGTGCTACGTGGCCGAGTTGTGCGGTGGATATTGCTTGTGGGGTTTCTGCGCCTGTTACTCCTAGGCTTTGGCCGGTGAAGGAGAGTACTAGGATGCTTGATGCTGCTACCAGTATTGCTCCCATGTATGGCATGAATATGTAGCTTCTGAGTCGTTTTTTGAATTCTTTTTGGAGCTCGGTTAGGTTGAATGCGTATCTTGCTAGGCTTTCTAGTGTTTCTGGGCTTCCTCCTCCTACGCTTATGCTGTCTACTAGGAATCGGAAGTTTGATAATAGTAGCCAGTCCCTGTATCCTCTTATTGCTCTACGCACGGCTCTTTCGAGGTGTAGTCCTAGGGTTAGTGCTATGTTTAGTCTCTTGGTTATTGGGTTTAGTGGCCCGTAGTCTCTGGTTGTCACGATTAGTATGCTTTTTTCTGGGCTTAGCCCTGTTTTTCTGACCTCTGTTAGGTCTCTTAGGAAGCTTGCTACTGCGTCGCCTAGGTTCTTTGTTTTTCTAGACTCTCTCATGTAGATAATGGTGCTGGGCAGGCTCATTGCTATGAGTGTTCCTCCTAGAGATATGGAGAATCCTATGATTGTAGCATAGGTGGGTGG
This sequence comes from uncultured Desulfurococcales archaeon, assembly GCA_964425855.1. Classification (GTDB taxonomy): domain Archaea; phylum Thermoproteota; class Thermoprotei_A; order Sulfolobales; family Acidilobaceae; genus S143-63. The sequence goes on from CAYROE010000142.1 coordinate 1,071, forward strand.
TTTTCCTTGTATTAAACCGTATGCTCCTGTCGCGTAGAATAGTATAGGGAATACGACTAGTGCGAGTGGTACTCCTATTGTTAGGAGTATTGCGTATGGGCCATAGTGTGTTATGGGGGTTTTTGGCTGGCTGCTATGGATCATCCATAGGAGGAAGAATGTTAGCATTGGTAGGAATACGAAGCTGAATAGTGCTAGTTGGGCGGCGCTTCCCCCTGGGGCTCCTCCCGTTGGTATGATGCTCTGTATTGTGAAGAAGATGTAGAAGACAAGTGTCATGATTACTGCTAGGGTCACGTAGATTTCTGTGAACATGCTCATTCTCTCGGCTATGAGCCTCATCTGGTTCATCCTGTTGTTGAAGATGTCCTGGGTTCTTATCTCGAGATAGTGTAGTACGTCTCCTCCTGTCTTGACGCTGGTTACGTAGCCTAGCATGAAGTCTCGGTATAGTGGGCTTGGATGGAATAGTGCGTTTTCCTCTATGGCGTCTAGGGGGCTTTTTCCTAGGAGTCTCATGTCTCTTAGGATCATGCTGGCTTCTTCTCGTATTGCCTTGAATATCTTGAGGGTTGAGACTCTTTCTACTACGTTTGCTATTGATACTCCTGCCCGGGCCATTGTAGTGAGATATGCGGCGAAGAAGGGTAGCTCTGTTTCTACATTGTTTTTGCGTTCTTCTCTTTTAGCCGCCGGATATACTAGTACTCCGGCTAGTACGAATACTGGTAATAGTAGCAGGATTATCGTAGCTATTACTTTTATGGCTAGTGGGAAGGGGCTAACGATTAAGAGTGTGGTGATGTAGAGGGAGAAGAATAGCGATGAGAAAATATAGAGTAGTCCCCTCGCAGCATAAAGAGTGGGATAGGTCTGGAGGCCGGCCTGGGCCAGTTGTTTCTCGAGGTCGAAGGTTTTAGCAAATTTCTCGGCCATCCGCCCAAAATATGCTATGGCTATGAAGTCGACGACGTCTCCGAGAGTCACCTTCCTTTTCTTTCTATATACGACTTGTTTTGGTTTCCTCTTGAAGAGGCTCTTTAATGCTCTCTTGAGCCGTCCCTCGCTACTCATCCCCTGCCGGCCTCCCTAATGTCAATTGCATGATTGGCCCTTGCCTCGTAGAATAACTTTGAAAATAGCTCTATGTATAGCTCTCGTAACGTGGGAGCTCCCTCTCAACCATCTGGACTATTTTAGCTGGTCTCCTATAGTACTCTGTTATGATCCGGCCAACATCCTGGTAGCTTGTCAGCCTCTTATAAGTCATCCATCTAATTATCTTCTCACGCTTCTCAATATCCTCAAAGACCACGTCCAGAGACGTGCCAGTCATCTCAGCTATCCTAGGTAACAGTATACTATCCTCAAGCATCAAGGTATGAGACTTCATAGCAGGATCCCACCTAGAGACAAGAATATACTGATCATAGTCCTGGATCTCCCAGACCTCAGTAACCCTCCTCTCCACACGATACACATCAGGCTCAATAGGAATCCTCACACGCTTAATCGCAATAGCGAAATTAACCAGCGGAATATAACCCCTCGGAATCTCCA
>CAYROE010000143.1:0-2583 GCA_964425855.1 uncultured Desulfurococcales archaeon
AGACAAAATGATATTCATCGAAGGAGCAAAGAACCCCAAGAGCGTAACAATACTCATAAGGGGAGGCTTCGAGAGACTCGTAGAAGAAGCCGACAGAGCACTCCACGACGCTCTAAGCGCAGTAGCAGACGCCGTAATGGACGGTAAGATCGTAGCAGGAGGAGGAGCCACCGAGGCAGAACTAGCAAAGAGGCTAAGAGAATACGCTAAGACTGTGCCAGGCAAGGAGCAGCTAGCCATCGAGGCATGGATAAGGGCTCTTGAAGCACTACCACAGACCCTAGCATTCAACGCAGGACTAGACCCCGTAGAAATACTAATGAAGCTCAGAAGCGCCCACGAAGAAGACAAGCTCTGGGCAGGCATAAACGTCGAAGACGGAGAAATAGTCGACATGATGGAGGTAGGAGTAATAGAGCCAGTAAGAATAAAAGCAAACGCCTTCAAAGCAGGAACCGAAGTAGCTACAATGATACTAAGAATAGACGACATAATAGCTGCTAGGAGAAGCGAAGACAAAGAAGAAAAGAAGTAACACACGTCTATCCCTGCTTAATTTTTCCAATAACATCCACGATCCTATACGTTTCGAATTATTCAAAAGTTAAGATATCCAATATTCCTAAATTATATTAGGATCTCCAATATAAGGGTGCTGGAACATCTTGATAATAATCCTTGCAGGAACCCCAGGGACAGGAAAAACTGTTTTAGGTGACTTGTTATCAAAAGAAATAGATTGTTCTCCGACAAGTACATCGAGGCTGTTGAGAGAACTTGGTCTCACGCGAACAGATCCTACAGGGCGCTTCACTGAAGTTGTAGACGAGGAAATATCCTCTGCCGTAGAACTCCTTGTAAGAAAGTCCCAAGACGGTAAATGTATTGTTCTGGAGACAGTATATCCCTCACTATGGCTATCCTATAAGGAGCTGGACTACGAGATCCCGTTAATCATATTATTACGGACACATCCAGTCGAACTCTATAATAGACTAAAGACTAGAAACTGGCCCGAGCAAAAAGTTATCGAGAACGCTCTCTCTGAAGCCTTCAACGTAATAGCTGAAGAGTTACTCGACGCCTCACATGATGTTCTTGAAATAGATACGTCTCAGAAGGCTACTAGGCAATCCCTCGAATTACTATACGATAAATTAGAGGAGTGGAGAACAGGTATCTCAATAGATTGGATGAGCGATCCAGACGTACAGGATCTAGTCGCTAGATGGAGTATCCGCATGGATCTCGACAAGTATAGGCTGGGGCTGTGAAATACTCTGTAATATCGCCGTACCGGTAGGTAGCTTGTCAAGCCTGGAAAACCAATCCACATCCATACCCATCGTCTCTAGGATAAGTTTTTTGTCCTTATTAGATTTCAGCGAATGTACTATCTTTGTATTAGTATTAAGTAGGAGCCTCGAATCCATTACTGAGGGACTCTGCGTAGCGTATATTATGTGTACCCCATACTTCCTTGCCTCTGAAAGTATAACAGCTAGTATATCAGAGGCCATAGATATGTTCTGCACTTCATCCATAAAGACAAACATTAAAGGACCGTTTCCTCCCCGAGAACTATACCTTCTGTATGCTTCCGTAAAAATAATTGATAACATCATTATAACGTATAACCTCCTCACGTGGAGACTCATTATGTTCGATAAATCTAGGACGATCCCCGAGACGCTCCCTCTAGCTAAATCGCCTGGACAACCTCTGAAGATTCTCCTACCCTCATTTAAGACAAGCATACCTAGTTTTCGCTGAAGAGCTCTCTTTACTTCTCTATCCCATCGAGAATCTTCAGGTAACTCTAATACCATATCATATAATTCACGCAGGTTCCTAGCATTAGGCAATACCCGAGAAAGAAGATATGCTTGGGGCTCTGTAAGGTCTAAGGCACGAGTCAATACCTCGAAGGCATAGTCCTTCCTTTCTTCACTATTACACGAGAGTATATCAGCTGGGAGTTCTCCCGTCTGTACATCAATGATCTTAAAGCCTCTAGAAGCTAGTATTCTGTGTTCTCCTGTCCAGTCGAGAACTAAAACCCTCGCATCGTACTGGTTAAGTAAGCGTGATGCTAAAACTCTTAATGTGGTTGATTTACCTGATCCCGTAGAACCAAATATCCCTATATGTCCTTCGAAATCCCTGTAGTGCAGGTAAACAGGTTCGAGCCGAGGAGTGTCTAACCTGTATCCGATGAATACGCGATCCTTGTCCTGCATGATCTTGTTAGTCCTACTAGATTTTAGCCCGGTTAGGTTAGGCGTTTTTACCGGGCGTATACTTACTCCTTCTAGAAACGAGACTATTGCACTCTCTATTATCTCGGACTCGATATCTTGGTCTTCTCCGTTTATTATAAGATAAGTGGTTTTTGACCCGGATACAAATTCGTGTAGAATTGCGTATTTGTTAGAGGGCCTGCTGGTACTTCTTGATAAAAGAAATTCCTCTATTTTGGATCCTACTATTGGATCCTCATATATTATCTGAAAGACCTTAGGATTTTCCCTCAACTTTTCGTCTGTGGATCTATTTCCAAGACTAGATTTTGATGGAAACCTT
>CAYROE010000144.1:0-2524 GCA_964425855.1 uncultured Desulfurococcales archaeon
GTTAGTACATAGAGCTGATGTCTTGTCGAGCAGTATTGATCGGTCTAGGATTATTAGCTTCCTCCAGCAAGAGGGTTTGGCGAAAACTGTTATCAGGCAGGAGCTACATTATATTAATCCCTTTACTCTCGACAGACTACGAATTCCAGACCGTATCGAGATCCAGCGGATAATAGATTTCCTCGACGGATACTCGTCTCTGGTGGCAGAAGCCCTATCAAAGCTATGCAATAAGAGGCCGTCTGATCAATGCCTTAGCACTGCATTAACAGTCTCTTTTCTATTACTAGAACCATCCTGGTATTATTATACCGGATCCGTACCCGAGCACGGCCGGGCCTTCGTTCCGCTAGCCGACACGAGGATACAGACACACACAGTCTTCGACCATATAAACTCGGTACTAATCGTATTGAACCTTCTAGGAACAGGGAATGATAACAAAGGATGCATCGCGATCGTAGACCTAGCAGGAGTACAGAGCTGGATCCAGGAGTCGAGAAGACTCAGAGACCTATGGAGCTCCAGCTGGCTGGCAAGCTTCCTAGTCTGGAAATCAATAGAGCCACTCGTCGAAAAACACGGGCCGGGTATAATGATAAGTCCACCCGCCAGACTAAACTCTTTCCTAGCAGCCAAAATCCTCGGCTCATGGCTCACGACGATCACAGACGACAAAAACTGGTTATGGAAAGCTCTGGGAATAGATCCCTCCGAGAAGTGGCCGGTAAACCCCATTATCCCGTCACGGATAATAATTTCCGTTCCTGGCCAGTACTGTGAAAATGATAAACTAGAAGATGAAATAGCGAGAAACATCACTATTACATGGAGAAAAATAATCGAGAATACTGTAGAATCTGTTTCAAAGACATGCAACGACAATACTGACTGGTGCCTACTAAGCGATAAAGAAGTAAAGAAACTAGTTTTGAGACTGGAGCCTCCACTGGGAATAAGAGTATTCCTACATTTCCCAAACCTCTCAATGGGGGATCTATGGTATGATCATGCTCTCATGGAATTGAAGAAGAAAGAAGAAAGATTCAAGGTTGCTGCTCCAGGCCGGAGATCAGGAAGCAACTACCAGAAGCTTGTAGATTATATATATCGGAAGTACAAGGTATCTAACTGTACAATGTGTGGTAGAGGCATAGCAGTAGTCGATCTGGCCCGAGCCTCCAAAGCGAAGAGTAGTAATAGAATACTCCTGGAGCTTGGTAGTGAGAGACTGTGTCCGTATTGTCTTGTAAAAAGGCTCCTAAGATACACTATTAAGAATAAAGATACCAGGGAGAGAATCAGTAATCTTATCGGACTAGAGCCGTCCAGCAAAGCATTAACCTGGAGTAGCGTAGTTTCACACACTACGAGATACAAGTTCATAGAAATGTTCTTGAAATATCCTTCGGATGAATTAAAGAATAAATTATACGAGCTTAGAGACCTAATAATAAACGATGAAGAGATACTACTTGAACTACTCTATAGTATGAAGCCCAGGCCACCACTATTACCAGGAGCTCCTAAAGTTCTCGAGGAGTTATTCAAAGAAACAGAAAGCGATGAAAAGTATCGTAGTAGACTCCTGTGGACAATTATCGTAGACGCCCTGGATAATCCCAGAATTCTCCGTGAACTATCCGAATCACTAGGAGATCATGCCACAATTATACTCAACAAGATACAGGAGATTGTGGATATACTATATAAAGAAGCTAAGACTGTTCCTAGGAGGTACGCGTTGATCTCAGCTGACGGAGACTCAATGGGTTCAGGGCTGCTTAGAGGAGCTATACCAATTATCTGGATGGAAGACGAGCAAACGAATGGAATACTTGATAGTGACGAGGACAATGACTGTGATACATACAAGTCTATGAGCCCTATAGACTACTATTCCCGTGGAATAATACCAGTCACATATAGTGACGAGAAAGACAAGGTAATCAATGCTTTTAAGAAACTAGGAGAATACGTCAAGAATATTACTAAAGATAATAGTAGTAAAACAAGAAAAGAAGGAAATTGTGAGTCCTTGCTGGCAAGTAAGAAATGCGATCCCAAGAAGACGATTATAGTCACGTTGAGTTATCATATGAGTGTGAGTAGGAGCCTAGCATTAGTCGCACAAAGAGACGCTGAACTAGTTAGAAATCTCGGGGGAGAGGTCGTTTATCTGGGTGGAGACGACGCACTCATCATAGCTCCCCCAGCAGTCCTAAGAACGGATAAGAACGGTGATGCCGGTTACCGTATTATATTACCCGCGTTGGAGATATCAACAGGGCTCAGGAACCATTGGAGAGGTATAATATCGGACAGTAGACCCAGGGGATTCATATTCTTGTCCTACAAGGGGAGACTACTTCATTTATCTCCCGCACCAGGAGCATATGGTAGATCCATAGCAGTCTACTTCGCAGACGCCAAAGAGCCAATGTGGAACAGTATCACTACAGTTTTAAAACTTGAAAACGTAAAAGAAAAATCGGCAACCCTACTTAACGGAAGAAAAATATGG